>JAYTBK010000524.1:0-6082 GCA_043737035.1 Bacteroidota bacterium
TTACCGGGCTATAGTACTATTTCGGTAAACGATATTTTAGTATTTAATTTACCGGGCGAAAACGATTTGCCTGTTGATGAAAAAAAGGAATACGTGAAACGTTGTATTGCGTTGCCCGGAGATACGCTTGTAATTAATTCAGGTGTTACTTATATTAATTTGAAGCCTGCTACCGTTTTAAATTCTCAGGTTAATTGGTTCACGGTTAAAAACTATAACAATAAGAATAAGGTAACGGAACAAAAAGATAATCTAATGACAATAATTGAAGCAGAAGCAATTTCAGGTAATAAAGTTCTAAAGAAGGTGAGCAGAAAAACCATTCCAAAAGAAAGTTATTCGCCAACCTATTTCCCTCACGCACCGCAAATTAAATGGAACCCCGATAATTTGGGGCCATTGTATATTCCAAAAAAAGGTTGTACAATTTTATTAAATAGCACAAACCTTTTACTGTATCAAAATATTATTGAAAGGTATGAGGATAATGTAATTACATTTAAACAAGATTCGGTTTTTGTTAACGGAGTTTATTCTATCAATTATACTTTTAAATCGGATTATTATTTCGTTGTGGGTGATAACCGATATAGTTCTATAGACTCGCGTTTTTGGGGATTGCTGCCCGAAAACCATATTATTGGAAAAGCTACAAAATTATTCTGATTGTTTTTTTCGGGTAGATAATTCTACAGTTTTAAGAAAATTGTTCATAACGTAACTATTCTGAAACCCCTAATTTATATGCCAATTAACCCCTTTTTGGAAGATGAAACGTGTTATGTTAAAACCGAATATTTTAAATCCAAAACCCAATCTTCAATCGTAAATAATGTTAGGGCAACAGCATCACTGAAGAAACAAATTAATCCAAAAACCAAAACATGATGAAAAAAACTACAAAACAAATCCTGGCCCTTACAGGAATACTTGCTACGGCAGTATCTATCGGGGTTTGGGATTCGCACAAATCCTTTGTGGAAGCGTCAAGCCACAGGGAAGCGCCGTTGATCTCAAATGATCCGTTGGCCGACAATACCGATCTGTATGCATTCCGCAGTCCGGATGATACAAATTTTGTAACAATTATAGCCAACTACATTCCTTTTGAACTTCCACAAGGAGGTCCGAATTTTGCAAGTTTTGGTGAAAATATTCGTTACGAAATACACATTAAAAACACTACAGTTACTTCAGGAGACGATATTACCTATCGTTTTACGTTTTCAAAAACAAACCAAGACCCCACTACATTTTTCAACATCCGTTTAGGAATGCAAAATCTTAAAACGACTTATGTAGCTGAAAAAATGGTAGCCGGCGGAACGTTTACAACCATTGTTCCAATTGGTATCGTTCCTCCTCCAAACATCGGTCCGCGTTCTATTTCCAATGCAACCGTTGGATTGGGTCAATCAAATTATGATGCTTTAATTACGTCGGCGTTAATGGCTGCGACCGGAAGTGGTGGCGAAAAAATTTATTGCGGCCCGTCCGACGATGCTTTTTTCACCGATCTTGGCGGCATTTTCGATTTGGGTCAAACCCGATCAGCAGCAGGTCCACGTAACGGCTTAGCTGTAAAAAATGTGCATTCGATAGCATTAAAAATTCCAATTAGTTCATTGCAAAAAAGTGGTTTGCCGGTAACATCTGCAACCAATATTTTAGATGCTAATTTTGTGATTGGAGTTTGGGCATCTGCCAGCAGGCAAACAACCCGTACGTTGAGTACTTCTGGTGGTGCGCCTGTAGAAAGCGGTACATGGGTTCAGGTTTCCCGTATAGGTATGCCGTTAACCAATGAAGCGGTGATGCCGATTGGCGTAAAAGATAGATGGAACCGATTAACTCCATATAATGAAGATGTAACTTATGAAGATTACTTCTGTAATCCTGAACTTGGATTATACATGGATAATACACAGTATGGCGGCGCAGTGCCGGGTTTAACTCCTTTACGTATACAATCTGCATCGTTGGCTGCATACGATTTCAGAAACACAAAACAAGGTTTATCAGGCTTGGCCGGAAATGCTGCGTTAAATGGTACAGCTTTATCAAATGCAAACTTTGGTACTTACTTATTACGGGCAAACAAACCGCGTTCGGTTGATTTGTTACCAATTTTTCATACAGGGGTTCCAAATTTAATTCCGTATCAATTAGCAACCGGTAAAGGTGGTAATCCTTTAGCAGCCGGAAAACCATTTATCAATAATTTTCTTCCAACCTTTGGCGATATGCTTCGTTTAAACATGGCTGTGCCTGTTACACCACGTTCATCGGCTGATTTTAGCTCACTCGGTTTAATTAAAGCCGCCGTTTTAGGTTTAACCGATTCTCGTTTTAATGCCAATGCTAACTTACAATTCATCCCTAATATGGATGGTTTTCCTAACGGAAGGCGTTTAGAAGATGACGTTACTCGTATCGAATTACAAGCGGTTGGTGGTGTAGTACTAGCTGCAATTGGATTATGGTATGACGATTATCCTCTCGGAGGACCAAATCCGGTAACTCCCAACTTACTTAAGGTATTGGGTTATACTACTGGCGTTGAAAAAAACGATACAACATTTAAAGTAGCGTTTCCATATGTTCAGGCTCCATGGAGCGGTTATGCAAACCACAGCGGACAATAACAAAAATTTATTAATAAATACTTAATATAAATATTATGAACAAAATATATAAAGGAAAAATCCTGGCTTTAACAGGTGTACTTGCTACGGCAATTACATTTGGGGTTTGGGATTCACAAAAATCCGTTGTGGAAGCTTCGAGCCACAGAGAAGCGCCATTAATTTCTAATGATCCTCTGGCAGATAACACTGATTTATACGCGTTCCGTAGCCCTGATGATCCTAACTATATCACAATCATCGCTAATTATGTTCCGTTTGAACTTCCTCAGGGAGGGCCTAACTTCGCATCATTTGGTGAAAATATTCGTTATGAAGTACACGTTAAAAACGATGCAGCTACTACTGGCGATGATATCGTTTACCGTTTTACGTTTACGAAAACAAATCAGGATCCAACTACTTTTTTCAACATACGTTTAGGACAACAAAATCTTAAAACAACGTACATGGTTGAAAAAACGATTAAAGTGCTGGGGGCTCCGGTAACAACTACCATTATTACTACTGGAATTGTTCCGCCTCCTAACATTGGGCCACGTTCAATTTCTAATGCAACGGTTGGTTTAGGTCAACCTAATTATGATGCGTTAATTACTGCGGCTACTCAAACAGCTACAGGAACAGGTGGAGAGATTATTTATGCAGGACCTTCTGATGATGCTTTCTTTACCGACCTTGGCGGTATATTCGACTTAGGTGCAACAAGAAGTGGCGGTACAGGGTTGAATAAGCCTGAAGACGGATTGGCATGTAAAAACATCCATTCAATAGCTTTAAAAATTCCTATTGCAACCCTTCAGAAATCAGGACAACCTGTTAGCGCAGCAGCAAATATTCTTGATGCAAATTACATCATTGGTATTTGGGCATCGGCAAGTCGTCAAGTGGTTCGTACGTTAAACACAAATGGTACCGAATCGTATTCCGGCACATGGGTTCAGGTATCACGTATGGGTATGCCTTTAACTAACGAAGCAGTAATGCCGGTTGGAGTAAAAGACAGATGGAATTCGTTAACACCGTATACTGAAGATCCGGCTTATGAAGATTATTTTTGTAATCCGGAATTAGCGTTATACATGGATAATTCACAGTACGGCGCGCTTGTACCAGGGTTAGCACCATTGCGTATTCAGTCAAATTCGTTGCAGTCGTTTGATTTCCGTAATACTAAACAAGGCTTGTCAGGCTTAGCATCAAACACTTTAGCTACGGCCGGTACGGCTTTAGCACCAGGTGCTTTTGGAGGTTATTTATTAAGACCAAACAAACCACGTTCAGTCGATTTATTGCCTATATTCCATACAGGTGTTCCAAATTTACGCCCTTATCAATTAGCAACCGGTAAAAACGGTGATCCATTGGCAGCCGGAAAACCTTTCATAAACAACTTTCTACCAATTTTTGGTGATATGTTGCGTTTGAATATGGCTGTTCCGCCAACTCCACGAAATGATCCTAATTTTAGTTCTTTAGGTTTAATTCAAGCAGCAGTAATTGGTTTAACGAATCCTACTTACAGCACTACAGCATTACAATTTATTCCTAACATGGATGGTTTTCCCAACGGACGCCGTTTAGAAGATGATGTGACGCGTATTGAATTACAAGCGGTAAGTGGTGTTGTATTAGCGGCTATCGGTTTATGGTATGATGATTATACCGTAGGTGGAGCAAACCCTGTAACAACAGGTTTAACCAACGTATTGGGATACACTACAGGTGTTGAAAAAAACGACACAATTTTTAAAACAGCTTTTCCATACGTGCAAGCACCTTGGAGTGGTTTTGGAAAATGTGGCGGACCGATTCAACAATTTAATACAACGAGTATTGATAACTTTAACAGCGCGTTAAATGTTGGAGCGCCAAAAGCAATGATGCAAAATTATCCAAACCCCGTAATTAACAATACAACGTTTAAATACAGAACGGCTGAGGATGCAACTGTTACCATCACAATTTATGATGTTAACGGAAGAAAAGTTACCACGTTGATCAATCAAAAACAAGATACTGGTACTTATGAATTAAACTGGAATGCTGAAAATGCTACCAGCGGAATTTATTTTGCCACACTTGCTTTAAACAACAAAAATGTGCAAACAATAAAAATTATTGTTAATAAATAAGCGTTACTTTAAAAGCCGGACGTAGCAATGCGTCCGGTCTTTTCTATTTAAAAAATATATCAATGCGCAAAAATCTTTACATTATTTTAGTAGGTGTAACGGCTGTTTTACTTGCCTGTATTTTCATTTTTTCAAAGAAACCCGCGCAAAGTGGTGTGCCTAGATTAAAAGAACGGAAGGGAACAATTTCCCTTGCGGGAGAATGGCTAAACACAAAACAGGCAATAACCGGGCTTTTAAAAAATATTGAATTAAATCCTCAGGATTTTAAATCAAAACTAAACCTTGCACAGGCCTATATACAGGAAGCACGGGTAACGGGCGACCATGCTTATTACGATAAAGCAGCACTTGAATTGTTAGAAGATGTTATTACAAACGAACCAAAAAATTTTGACGCCTTATGTTGTAAAGCAACTGTACTCTTATCTCAACACCATTTTACCGAAGGATTAACGGTTGCTCAACAGGCCTTGCCGCTTAATCGTAACAGCGCTTTTATTTACGGTTTATTGTGTGATGCATTTGTTGAGTTAGGTAAATACGACGATGCTGTTAAAGTGTGTGATAAAATGATCGTAATTCGGCCAGACATACGATCTTACGCAAGAGTTTCTTATTTGCGCGAAATACACGGTGATTTGCCCGGAGCTATTCACGCTGCAAAACTTGCAGTAGCGGCAGGTTTTCCTGGACTCGAACAAACAGAATGGGCCCGAATGATTTTAGCGCACTTATATGAAAACACGGGCAAGTTAGATAGCGCTGAAATCGAATATAAAGTAGCATTGCTTGAGCGCCCAAACTATCCGTTTGCAATTGCAGGATTAGGCAATATTGCAAAACAACGCGGTGATTATAAAACAGCAATCATGAATTATGAAAAAGCGAAAAAAATTATCAACGAATTTTCATTTTCTGATGAATTAACCGATCTGTATATATTAACTGGTAAAACAGAGGTTGCTAAAAAAACATCGCAGGAAGTAGTTGCCATGTTAGGTCCATTGGCCGGAGCTGATGAATCTGAAAGTGCCCACGGCCATTATGCAGATAAAGAATTGGCTTACGCGTATTTAAAAATTCCGGATAATGAAAAAGCATTTGAACATGCCACGATAGAGTATGAACGCCGCCCTAATAATATTGATGTATGCGAAACTATGGCTTGGGTAAATTATAAGATGGAAAATTTTTCGGAAGCTAATAAAATGATTGACAAAGCACTGCGAACCCATTGCAAAAACCCAACATTGTTGTGCCGGGCAGGTTTAATAAAGTTTAAAGCGGGACAGAAAGCTT
>JAYTBK010000525.1:0-2381 GCA_043737035.1 Bacteroidota bacterium
GGGTTCGTATTAAATTTACCGGATATAAGGATTATAATCAGAAAGTATATATTGTGCCACCCGATAAAATTGATCAGGATCTTGGTGATATAAAACTTGTGGTAGATGATAAACTATTAAATGAAGTAGAAGTTGTTGCTGAAAAAAGCGCGGTTGTATTATCAATCGATAAAAGAACTTATAATGTTGAAAAAGACCTCAGCGTGAAAGGTGGAACAGCTGTAGACGTAATGAAAAATATTCCCGGTCTTACCGTTGATGCCGACGGAAATGTGCAGTTAAGGAACCAATCACCGATGATTTATGTTGATGGAAGGCCAACTACACTAACGTTACAACAAATCCCCGCCGATCAAATTGACAGGGTAGAAATAATTACGAATCCTTCGGTAAAATTTGATGCCAACGCAACAGGTGGAGTATTAAATGTAGTAATGAAAAAAAATAACAAGCCTGGCTACAACGGTATGGTAATGGCGTATGTTGGTACGGGAGATAGATACGGCGGAATGGCAAACATCAATATTAAAGACGGTAACAAATGGAATTTTTCTTTAATATACTCATACAACCAAGCAATTAATTACACACAGGGTTACACCCGACGAACACAGTTAGACAGCGGAATAATTACAGGGCACTACAATCAGGATAATAAAACAACAATGATGAACCTTTTTAATTTCGGAAGGTTTGGTGTAGATTATAGTATTGACAATAGAAATACCATTTCATTAAATGGGATGATAGTAGGAGGGGCTTTTAAAACAAACGATCAACAAATTTATAATGCCGATTTTTTAACTACTACCCCGTCAGTAGGCATATTTGGAGATCAACTAAATGCACAATCGGCCGCTTTCCAAAATTACAATGGTCAATTGCTTTATAAAAAAACGTTTCCTAAAGTAGGTAAAGAGTTAACTGTTGATGCAAATTATAATTACACAGATGCACGTAACAAATATTTGTTTACTACCAATACTCACCTCGATCCTGACACCGTTTACTTCCCAACAACTTGGCAAAAAAACAACGGCACTACCATTGCAAACCAATATGTTTTGCAAACAGATTATGTTAACCCTATAACCGACACTAAAAAATTTGAGGCCGGCGTTAAAGCATTTTACAAACAATCAACGAGTTCAAATAGCACTTTTCGCGCCCGCGGTACCGAAGATGTTTACACCCGCGATAGCATTATGAGCAACCGTTATGTGATTGATGATATGGTTAATGCAGCATACATTAATTATAGCTCTAAAACTTTTTGGGATATTGGTTACCAGGCAGGCCTTCGATTTGAACAATCGTATTATAAAGGAAATATTACGGATAAAAATTTATCTTTTTCATATAATTATCCGTCAACTTCTAACGACATTCTTAAATCTCTATTTCCGGCAATTTATTTTTCTAAAAAATTAAAAAAGAGTCAGGAAGTTCAAATTAATTTTAGCCGAAAAATTCAACGTCCCAACTTTTTTCAGTTAATGCCATTTGTAATGTTTGCCGATAAACAAAATTACAGAATAGGAAATCCGCAGCTAAAACCTGAGTTTAAAAATATTGCTGAGGCCAACTATAATAAAATACTTGGTAAAGGTAGTTACTTGGCATCAGGATATTTTAGGTACGAGGAGCAACCAATAACTGATGTTGCATACCCCGATCCGGATCCGGCAAAAACAAACGTTTTGGTTAATACCACTATTAATGGTAATAATGCTATACGCTACGGTTTAGAAAATACGTTTAAATGGACTTTCGCGAAAAACCTTGATTGGACGATTAACGCTAACGCTTATTATATTTATATAAAAGGAAAAGTGGTTGCAACCGAACCCGAAGTAAAAGCCGAAGGTTACGCGTTTAATGCAAAAACAACTATTTCATACAAATTTCCGAAAGCGTTTACGTTACAATTAAATGGAAATTATGAATCTCCGAAAATATTATTGCTCGGTGTATCTAAAGAAATTTACTCAATGGATATTTCGTTAAATAAAATGATAGGCACAAAATGGATATTTAACGCAACGTTAAGTGATGTTTTTAATACGCGCCGTATGGGCACGCACTATGAAACGCCTTATTATACTCAGGATCTTTCTCGCCGACGGGAATCACGTTATTTTAGGTTTACGGTTACCTATTTATTTGGTAAAATGGATGCTTCTATTTTTAAACGCGGTAAGCAAATGAAAAATTTGGGCGGACAGGAAGGAAACCAGGATGGCCTTGATTTTAAATAAAATTAATATATTACATTATAATTCAAAAACATGATTTCGATAAAAACTCTAATTCCGGTTACGTTAATGATTATTGCATTAACGGCTAACGCGCAAAACAAAAAACCGGCTGCAAAAAAACCG
>JAYTBK010000526.1:0-6072 GCA_043737035.1 Bacteroidota bacterium
CATAAGCAAGCAGGATGTGAGTTTATATATAGGCACAATATTATAATCGCCCTGCAAATATTTTGGGTTCGAGGTACTATCCATCAATAAAACATTTCCAGGGCCGTTCGATCCATCTGCCCAAACCATCATTCTAAATGTGGAGCCGATAATAGCTTGTCCGTCAGTAATAGGATCAAAATATATTCGCATAGCGCGCAACGTATCCGCGGTATTTATGGTATACCGTATAGCGTTTTTAGCACCATATGTGTTATTATAATATCCAACCTCGGCTGTGCCATCGTCGTAAGCAAAGTAATCGTTAAATCGTTGGTACTGTATAAGCGTATCGTTTTCCCTCACAGCATCAGGATTTGTGGAAATCACATGTTTAATTTTATAAACGGTGGCAGTTGTTAATGCCGAAGGAAATGTAAAATTAACCGCAGGGCTTGCGTGTTGCGGAACAGTGTGTGTGCCGTTAGTAGAATAAGGCGGTATGTTATCATTTCCGCCGTTGTAAAACGCCAATTGAGTATTTGCAAACGTTTCAAAAACTCTGTAGTTATAGGAAGTATTTTTTGTTGAAGTATAATTATTTCGGATATAATTATTTACCTGAGGCGCCATTTCTGTTGGTTTGTACTGGCGATATGGCATTACGGAATAGTTTTTAAGAAACGGCGTACTCATATATTCAAAGGCGTCATCTTCAAATGTGGTGTCGTTATAAGAACGGTTTTTATTGATGTAAACATAATCTACATTCCAATGATCTAAACTTCCGCTTAACGTTGCTTTGTTACGAAACCTAAACTGAAATAAACTATCAAAATACGCGGAGTCCTTTATAGCAATAGTTTGTACGTGAAAAAGCGTATCGTTAGTTGACGGGTTATAACCTTTTCGTCCCCATATTTTAATCCATTTTTTTTGATTGGGCTTATAAAAATCAACACTTAATGAATCGTTTGCTTCGGGATTATCACCGTTGCCCTGCGCCTGATAATAAAAACTCAAGTAAACGCTGTCAGAAGGCTGATAAACGACATTTCCTTTCTTTTGAAGGTTTATTGGTCTTGAGGTTAGCTTATCTGCTGCGCCCGAATTAGACACTAAAGCGCTGATGTTATATGGATATCCTTTTTTATTTAAACCATCAAACGTGGCAACGCCAATAGTTGGCGGCGCAATGGCAAATGTGTGATTAATAAAAACGAAAGAGTCGAGCCAGTGACGCGAAGTTGGCCTTGATGAAATAGTTGAATAGGAAAAATCGTCAAAAAATGGAAGTGTATCTAACACTGCAATAGTGGTAGTTTTTTGTGCATTAACAGGGCGTTGCAATTCGTTTTGCAGCAACGGATTTCCATTCAAAGGCATCATTACCTCTTGCGCAAAACCGCCGATGTGTAATAACGCCATAAAGACTATTACACATACTAAAACACTATGGCTTTTTTTCTTCGTCACTTTTTTCGTCTCCTTTTTCGTCTTCGGTTTCACTGTAAACATCTTCTTTTTTGCCTACTACCAAATCAATTTTACTTCCTTTTTTCACTGGTTCGCCGGCGTTTATTTCTTTCCCTTTATAAAGCTGTTTCAGTACACAACCCTTGCAATTTGCGGCTATAGCGGTTACGGTTCCTTTTTTAAGACCATAGCTTTCAATCATAAATAGTGCCTGTCTGGTACTACGATCAACCAACTTAGGCATTGCAATTTGGGGAGCCTGTGTGCTAGTAACGTATAAATAGATAACTCTATTGTGTTTAACCAGCGATTTTGCCTCCGGGTCTTGTTTTATTACAATTCCGGTTTTCTGTTTGGGGTCATAAATACTATCAATAATTAAGTAGCGCACGCTTTTGCCATTTATAAAACCATCGAGCTCTGCAATTTGTTTTCCCGCAAAATCTGGCACTATTGCCTCTTCTCCATGGTGCGTATAAATATTAAGGAACTTAAAAAATAGCAACAAAACAACAATTAGGCTTACAACGGCAATTAAAAAGTGTTTGATAAACAAACGTGATTTAACAAAAGCTACAAAATCCTTCATGCGAATTTAAATCCTTTTAAACCAAATAAAATGTTGTGCATATTTCTCATACTCATTCGTGGAAAAACTTCGATCACAAAATTAGAAGGTAAATATAATTAAAAATTATAAAACCCCTATATTCGCACCTTATCGTCATAGCCATCGAGCATATATAAAAAATTTTCCCGACGGTAGAAATATTATCCTCTTTTTTTATGGCATTGTTTAATAAAAATAAAAAACGCATAATTAATAAAAAAACCAAAAAAAGTTTTATTTTTTTTTGCAACAATCAAAATTGTTATTAAATTTGCAACCCCAATAATAAAGGGACGTTCTTTAAAATTAAAAAAAATTTAAGCCGAAGTAGCTCAGCTGGTAGAGCCACTGATTTGTAATCAGTAGGTCGGGGGTTCGAGTCCCTTCTTCGGCTCACTTTTTTTGGGGATATACCAGAGTGGCCAAATGGGACAGACTGTAAATCTGTTGTTTCGACTTCGGAGGTTCGAATCCTCCTGTCCCCACAGGCTAGTGCTGATTTAAGATTGATAGATTTTAGAATTATTTCTAAAATCTATCAATCTTAAATCTGAAATAATAAGCGAAAGTAGCTCAATTGGTAGAGCTCCAGCCTTCCAAGCTGGAGGTTGCGGGTTCGAGACCCGTCTTTCGCTCAAATGACCGGAGTTGTGAAGTTGATGAATAACCGTATGAACGGACAAAAGATTGTAAAAGCCTGAATTTGCGGCTCTAACGCTTTTGACAGTCCCCAAAAACGAGGGACTTTTCGTATATACAAAAAACAAGTTCTTTAAAATAAAATAAACTGCACATTAAACGCTGTTGTAGCTCAGTGGTAGAGCACCTCCTTGGTAAGGAGGAGGTCGGCGGTTCAATCCCGCTCAACAGCTCTGTTAAGCAGGTTGAGATGGTAAGTAAATAGTAAGTATAGCGTGTGAAACAAGGTGTACAGAGTAAATGTAAAAATTAAAATAAAAAAATAAATAATTACAATTAAACAAAAATAACAATGGCTAAAGAAAAATTCGACCGCTCCAAACCACACGTAAACATTGGTACAATTGGTCACGTAGATCACGGTAAAACTACATTAACCGCTGCAATTACTGTTGTTTTGGCAGAAAAAGGCTTATCTGAAATCAGAGATTTCTCTTCAATTGATAATGCTCCTGAAGAAAAAGAACGTGGTATTACAATTAATACTTCGCACGTAGAGTATCAAACAGCTTCACGCCATTACGCACACGTTGATTGCCCAGGCCACGCTGATTATGTAAAAAACATGATTACAGGTGCTGCTCAAATGGACGGTGCAATTTTAGTAGTTGCTTCTACTGATGGGCCAATGCCACAAACTCGTGAGCATATTCTTTTAGCCCGTCAAGTTGGTGTTCCTCGTATCGTTGTTTTTATGAACAAAGTGGATATGGTTGAAGATCCTGAATTGTTAGAATTAGTTGAAATGGAAATCCGTGAATTATTGTCATTTTACAAATTTGATGGTGATAACACTCCAATCATTCAAGGTTCTGCATTAGGTGGTTTAAATAAAGATGTAAAATGGATGGAAAAGATTATGGAATTAATGGATGCAGTAGATACTTACATTCCATTACCTCCCCGTGAAAAAGAAAAACCATTTTTGATGCCTGTTGAAGACGTGTTTACGATTACTGGTCGTGGAACTGTTGCTACAGGTCGTATCGAAACAGGTGTAATCAATTCAAATGATCCGGTTGAAATTTTAGGTATGGGAGATATTAAATTAACATCTACTGTTACGGGTGTTGAAATGTTCCGTAAAATCTTAGATTACGGCGAAGCTGGTGATAACGTTGGTTTATTGTTACGCGGTATTGATAAAGCTGATATTCGTCGTGGTATGGTTATCGTGAAGCCGGGATCAATTAAAGCACACAAAAAATTTAAAGCTGAGGTTTATATCCTTAAAAAAGAAGAAGGTGGTCGTCATACTCCATTTCATAACAAATACCGTCCACAGTTTTACTTACGTACAACTGACGTAACCGGAGAAATTTCTTTGGAAGCAGGTCGCGAAATGGTTATGCCTGGTGATAATGTTACTATTACGGTTGAATTACACTCGGCTGTAGCTATGGATAAAGGGTTACGTTTTGCAATGCGCGAAGGTGGCCGTACGGTAGGTGCAGGTCAGGTAACTGAAATCATTGAGTAAGAACTGCTCTTAATAACAGCAAAATGGCTTGCCGAAAGGCTTAGCCATTTTGCTGTTTTAAAGAAATTGTATTTACGGGAGTAGTTCAAGGGTAGAATATCGGTCTCCAAAACCGCTGATGGGGGTTCGAATCCCTCCTCCCGTGCTTAACAAGTTAAAAGGAAGAGATAGGAAGACAGAACTTTTTAAATCTAAAATTTTAAATCTAAAATAAGAAAATGAGTAAGATAGGAACATATTTAGACGAAACGAAAGACGAATTATTTAACAAGGTTACATGGCCAACATGGCCTGAACTTCAAAGCAGCGCAATACTTGTAGGAATTGCATCCACTATTATAGGGCTTTTGGTTTGGGGTATGGATTTGGGTTTTGAAGTGTTGATGAGCAACGCTTATAAAATGGTGAACGGGTTATAATTTTTTATACTATTGAAAATGGCTGACACAATAAATAAAGAAACTTCCTCTATCGTTAAAAAATGGTATGTGGTTCGTGCTATTAGCGGGCAGGAAAAAAAAGTAAAACAATACATTGAAGTTGAAATTAACCGTTTAAAATTAAACGATTATGTTTCACAGGTTCTTATTCCTACCGAAAAGTTTATTCAGATCCGTAACGGAAAAAAAATGCAGAAAGAACGCTCGTTTTACCCGGGCTACGTTTTAATTGAAGCAGCTTTAGTTGGAGAAATTACGCATACAATAAAAAATATAACTGGTGTTATTGGCTTTTTAGGTGAAACAAAACGTGGTGAAGCCGTGCCAATGCGCCTTTCGGAAGTCAACCGCATTTTAGGCAAAGTGGATGAACTTACCGAAGCGGATAGTGTTGTTACCAGTAATTATATTATTGGTGAATCTGTAAAAGTAGTAAACGGGCCATTTAATGGGTTTAACGGTACTATTGAAGAAATTAATGAAGAGAAGAAAAAAATTAAAGTTACCGTGAAAATCTTTGGTCGTAAAACCCCTGTTGAATTAGGCTTTGGAGAAGTAGAGAGAGAGTAATTAAGAATGGAGAATTTATAATTAAAAGCTTTTGAATTAGCTTTTGAATTATAAATTTTGAATTAATAAACACATTGATGTAATAAGGATTCTGAAAATTAACGGTTACTGCTTCCAAGGTTAATCAAAAATTCAGATCAGCAAAACGTCAACTAATCAAATAAAAACAAAAAAATGGCAAAAGAGTTATCAGCAATCGTAAAGCTTCAAATTAAAGGTGGAGCTGCTAACCCGTCGCCTCCAATTGGCCCTGCATTAGGTGCAAAAGGGGTAAACATTATGGAGTTCTGTAAGCAGTTCAACGCCAGAACACAGGAACAGGCCGGTAAAGTGCTACCTGTTTTAATTAATGTTTATTCTGACAAAACGTTCGATTTCATTATCAAACGTACTCCTGTAGCAGTTCAGATTTTAGAGGTAACCAAGGTTAAACAAGGTTCAGGCGAAAGCAACCGTAAAAAAGTTGGTTCCATTTCGTGGGATCAGATCCGCACTATTGCAACAGATAAAATTGTAGACATGAACTGTTTTACAATCGAATCGGCAATGTTAATGGTAGCGGGCACTGCACGTAGCATGGGAATCACAACTACAGGCGAAGCGCCGGTAAAACCTTAATTCAATTAATTATTAACCAAAAAACAAGCTTTTTAAAAAATGGCAACGTTAACTAAAAAAAGAAAAGCAGCAGATGCAAAGTTCGATCCGAGCAAAGTGCACACTGTAGCTGAAGCTTCAAAAGTTGTGAAAGAAATTACCACAACTAAATTTGATGCATCCGTGGATCTTGCGATCCGTTTAGGAGTTGATCCTCGTAA
>JAYTBK010000527.1:0-2379 GCA_043737035.1 Bacteroidota bacterium
AAAATAAGGGGCTTCAAATAATAGAAACCGGTTTAAACCTGACCATTAACTTTAATAAAAATTTTTCAATGAACGCCGCTTTTTCCCAAGGTGAGCGACAAAAGAAAAGTGCGGGATCTTTTTTAATGGCAATATCGGAAAGGTATCAGCGCGTTAAATGTGATACAAGTTTTGTTCCTCCAACTCAAACGGCTTTCTATCCGAATTTAAATAAATTTGAACACGGTAATTTTATTAGTACGACACTATCAGCAGGCTTTGGGTACCAATTTATTTACCGCAAATTTCATCTCACATCAGTAGCAATGTTCGGAAGTGGCGCACAGGTGCAAAGCTACACATTAAGAGGCCAGAAACGACTGTGGTTAAATGTGCCTACCTACGCCAGCTTTAAAGGGCAATTAGGCTATAATGGCAATCACTTTTTTGCAAATTTGATTTGTGCAAAAGAATATAGTTCTATTCCGATTAGAGAATCGCGCATTCGGTTGCTTCATAATTGGTTTGAAATCGGCGGAGGCTATCGCTTCTAATAAAAAAGCCTTTGGCATAATCCAAAAGCTTCAACGATCAATAGTTTTTTTAACTTATTTTTTCTTATCAAATTCAGTAACCTGATTATCGTAGCATAAATAATATTTGCCTTTTTTCAAATTATCGATCGAAGTATCTTTCCCAAAGCCTTTCTTTACGACGGTTCCAAACACATCATATACCTCGTAATTTGTTTCGTAAGAATATTGTATCATTTTAGAGTCTTTAGTAATAACGAAAGTCGGTTTTTCCTTAAGCGAATTTAAAATTACCGAACTAGAAGTTTTTGGAGCAACACCCAAGCCGGCCTGTTTAATTCTAAATTTATTTTCGCCACTGTGTGTAGTAACTTGAAAAGAATAATCATGCGGCTCGGCCGAGCCAATACCTTGTACTTCGCCTACAAAAACCCATTTGTTCCATTTAAACTGTTCAATAATATACGGCAAAGCTCCACTTTCATTTTTAGAAGTCCATTTTAAAATATCTGATGGGTTAATATTCATACTAACCACTTCAAAGGTTGGGCGCGGCTTTAAAACTTCAGGATTTAAAACAACAGGTATACAATCACTTTTATGAGAAATTTCAATGGTAACGCGCTGCCCTATTTTAATATTCATTGCAGCAAGATCAATTTCAAACGCACTCGAATTCACATCATCAGTAGTTACAACGCCGTTCACTCTAATTTCGGTAGCGCAAAATCCAACACCATTTGTACCAAACGAATTTTGGATGTACAAATTTTTATTTTGAAATTTACCTTCTACAACTAATACACCTGCTTTACAAAAAGTAACCATGTACATAAGGCAAATAATTAGTAGAGAGTTTTTCATTGTTTAAAAATATTAAAATGTAATACAAAATTACTATAAATATTGATTGTGGCTAAAAATAATGCCTTAATTTAACAAATAAAAACATGGATATAAGTATAAGAACAATAAGGGCAAGCGTTTTGGACGCACCGCCAAAGTGTATACGGTTATATCCACTATCTTTTCGATACGCCCACAACATCAACAGTATGAATGCGATTATAAAAAATGCCGAAAAAATGATTTTGCCTGTTGTCAACATCTTTTAATTAAAATTTGGGTGCAATTTATAATTTTACCTCCATACAAATGAAAAAAATTGTTATTGCTCTTTTAGTCTGTTTCGCTTTGCCGAGTTTTAGCAACGCCATAAAGTCGGGTTTTAAAGCGTTTAGTATTTATGATTATTTTAAAGCAAAGCACTGTTTTTATAAGGCTGCAAAAAAACACACATCCGAGGCGGCGTTCGGACTGGCAATATTATATTTCCGCACCGATAATCCTTTTTCTAATATCGATAGCGCCGCAAAATATATCGCGATAAGCAAAAACAATTTTCAAACGCCATCTGTTTTTACGGGTTTTACTATTTCTATGGAAAGTATCTCTGAGCTAACAGCTAAAATATGCCTTAAAAGTTACAAAACATATCTTTGCAAAAATGTGATTGCCGATATAAATTATTTTTTAAAAACGTGCCGCTTCTGCAACGATTCCCTTTTGAAGAAAGCATTTTTTTGCCGGGATAGTTTATCATTAAAAAAACAACAAGAAACATTTTCGAGTGATAGCATGTTGGTTTTTATGTTTACTCATCCGGAAAGTGCACTTTATGAAAAAGCGCAAAATCTATATTATAATTTTGAGTATTTAGAGTTCACAGAAAAAGGAAATGCAGCAGGCTATAAAATGTTTCTGAAAAAAAAGAACAATAAAAATCCATATACGATTGATGCCGAACAGAAATTGCTTGAACAAACCATTGCCATTCATTCCGCTGACAGCCTATATAATTTTATTA
>JAYTBK010000528.1:0-6065 GCA_043737035.1 Bacteroidota bacterium
TCCCGTTATAGCTGGCTTCACTGGTGAACAGCGATTTTTCATTGCATGGGTTCAAGGCTGGAAAACTTTGGTCAGAGATGCCTATTTAAGACAAATGATTGCTACAAACCCGCATTCACCTGGTAATTTTAGAGCCTTTGGACCTTTAAGCAACATGCAGGAATTTTATGACGCCTTTGGCGTAAAACCCGGAGATGGAATGTACCGACCGGCGGAAAAACGTGTGAATATTTGGTAGTTGGTGGTAATTTAAATAAATGTGGGGAGTCGATATTAATTTGTAACTTCTATAACTTTGGGTGTTATATAAGCTATGAGAAAAATATTTAGTTTTTATTTAATCTTTTTTTCTTTTATTGCTCTTCTTGCGCAAAAGAATAAACATCTTGTTTATTTTAAATCGAATGGATGTACATTAAATTCTCGGCAAATTAAAGAGATTGATTCAATAGCTTTAATTGTAATCAAAAGTCCTTTAACGAAGCTTTTAATAATTGGACATACCGATACAGTGGGAACTTTTGAGGCTAATAAAAAATTATCATTTAGTCGAGCGAACACAATTGAATTGTATTTAATTGAAAAAGGAATTGATAAGAAAAGAATTCAGAAAGAATATTACGGCTACCTGTTTCCCATAGCGTCAAATAAGAAAGAATCGGAACGCGCAAAAAACAGACGGACAGAAATCGTCGTTTACACGGAAAAAGAACTTGCAGCATTGGACAAAGCTAAAAAGACACAATTATTTACCTTTACAAACAATTCAAAAGATTTAGAGATTACAACGAATGGCGGCGCTAAAATTAGAATTCCAGCAAGGACTCTTGTTTCCAAAAACAAAAACGCTGACATTGAAAATATACGTGTAGAAATAATTGAAGCCTATAATTTATCTGACATAATCGATGACAATTTTCATACTCTTTCTGACGAAGGGATTTTAGAAACCGATGGTATGATTAAAATCAAAACCTTTGATAAGATTGGGAGCTATCTATGAAAAAGGATTCTTTTTTTTATATGGCGCTTCCAACTAAAAGCAAACAAAAAAACATGTGTTTGTACACGATGAAATCAGACACTTCCCAACATTGGACAACAAAAGACTTAAGAAATATGATTAACTTCAAGAGTTTCATTAGCTTTTATAGCGCTGTTAATAGTGGATATTCGGATACAGCTCAAACTAATAAGCAATTAAGAACGGCATTTGGCACTAATTTTATTGATTCGTTGACAACGAGAGAAAAATATTTCACGAAAGCTGAAAAATTAAATTATAATTATAACATAGACAGAATTAAATTACTGTACGGCGACCTGATATATGAAAAAATCAATATTTTAAATGAAGATACTGTCAACCTTTCTTATAAACTAATTCTAAAAGATATTAAAGCGATGTATTTTCAAAACATTTCCGCCGACAAAAAAATTTCTATTGATAAAATTAAAGACAAAAATTCATATTTGATAGCATTTAAATATGATATTTTAAAAAAGATTGTGCAGTATGAAATCATCGACATCAGTACTAAAAATGAAATTACACTTAAACTTAAGACCGTTAGTGCAAAACAATACAAAGCCGATATTGATAAATTGTGGAATTAACCACTGTTAAACGCGGCTAAGGGCATGGCGAGCGATCTGCTATATCCGAGACCCAATTAAAAATTTTTGTGCAGAAAATTATTTTCCATACAATTATTTTCCGTAAAATTTAATCAATCATAATTTCATTATGCTAACCTCTAATCGTTAATAAGTTTGGTGGTAAATGAGTTAACATTACCATACTTTAAATATATTTAATCAAACCTTTTTATATAATTTAATGAGTGATATACAGCATTTTTTTACTCCGGTAATTGTAGCCGGCTACAGTGAAAATCAATTAGGATCTTTTGTGGCAGCTTACACTAACGCAAATGATTTTCCGGATTTAACGGATATAGATATCGCCATTATCGGAGTAGTTGAAGATCGTAGAGCACCGCAAAATTTGGGATGCGGCAAAGCACCGAATGCCGTTAGAGAATATTTGTATAAATTGTTTCCCGGAAGTTTTAGGCCTCGCGTCGTTGATTTAGGAAATATATTACCAGGTCACGAAGTGCAGGACACCTACTATGCATTGCGTTCATCGGTTGAATATTTAGTACGAAATAATGTTGTTCCTGTTATTTTAGGAGGGAGTCAGGATTTAACCTACGCGCAATTTTTAGGGTATGAAAAACTAGAGCAAACCATCAACATCGTTGCCATCGATTCTGTTTTTGATCTTGGTAATCCGGATGAAGAAATTTCGCACACCGGCTATTTGGGTAACATCATTATGCATCAGCCAAATTTTCTTTTTAATTATAGCAACATCGGTTATCAAACGTATTTAGTTGATCCTGCTTCGCTTGGCATGATGAACCGTTTATATTTTGATACTTACAGGCTTGGTCAGGTGCGTGATGCCATTGAAGAATCGGAACCGGTAATTAGACATGCCGATCTTTTAAGTTTCGATATTACCGCAATAAAACATAGTGACGCACCTGCTAACCCAAATGCTTCACCTAATGGTTTTTATTCGGAAGAAGCTTGTCAAATGATGCGGTATGCGGGCATGAATGACAAACTTTCGTCCGTTGGCATTTATGAACTTAATCCCGATTTCGATGTAAATGGAAAAACCGCCAACCTTGCCGCACAAATGATTTGGTGTTTTATGGACGGATTTTATAACAGGAAACAGGATTTTCCATCGCGTACAAGTGCCGATTATTTAAAGTTCCATGTAGTGCTGCAGAATGAAAAATATGAAATTAATTTTTTTAAAAGTAAAAAAAGTGACCGGTGGTGGATGGAAATACCTTATCCGCCAACCAAAGGTTTGAAGTTTGAACGACATACTTTGCTACCGTGTTCATACAAAGATTATGAGATGGCGGTAAACAATGAAATTCCTGATCGTTGGTGGCAAACGTATCAAAAGTTGGCATAGTATCTGATTATTAATGGAAGCAACAACTAAGCTTAATCCATTGCGCCAAATATAAATTATTTTATGCCTTGCAAACTACATATAATCTTACTCTCTGTGGCTTTGCTTATTTAAATTTCTCTAAGTGCAGCGTTCTTATTTGCCCGAGACTTCACTTTACAGCAGTTTAAAGTTGCAAATAATTTTGATTGGCTGGTTCTGTGTATTTATTTCAGCGTTTATAGTGTATATTTTATAGCAAATTTATAAAAACCAACGAGGCTATCATACCATGTGTTATCTCCTTTGTTAGTTTTGGGTTTTAATAGGTGTTGGTATATTCTTCGGCTTTGGTAAATCCGAAAATTTATTTTTAGATTCATTAAAAGGGTTACTCACCATCGAACTAACGTATATGAGTTCACGTAAAGGTCCTGTAGTTACCAAATCGAAATAATCTTCTTTTTTCTTACCTTAATTATCCCGTAATTTGCAATTAAATTTATAGGGATGAATGTGCAAACACTTTTAAAAAAAGCCGACGATCTTGATTTTTTGTCGATTGAAGAAGGCGTATTTTTATACGAGCAAGCTTCTACTGCCGAGCTTATGTTTGTTGCAAACAACATTCGCAATATCAAAAAGAATAATTCCAATAATGTAACATGGCAGATTGATAGAAATTTAAACACGACCAACGTTTGTATCGCTAATTGTAAATTTTGTAATTTCTACCGCATCCCCGGCCATAAAGAAGCTTACATTACAAACATTGAAACTTATAAATCTAAAATTGAAGAAACGATTAAATTTGGCGGTGATCAATTATTGCTTCAGGGAGGCCACCACCCCGATTTAGGCTTGAGTTTTTATGTCAATCTTTTTAAAGAACTTAAATCATTATTCCCCCAAATAAAACTGCACTCACTTGGGCCACCGGAAATTGCTCATATCGCTAAATTGGAAAAGTTGTCGCATACCGAAGTTCTTAAGGCTTTAGTAGATGCCGGTTTGGATAGTTTACCCGGCGCAGGCGCGGAGATTTTAAACGATCGGGTGCGAAGGTTAATATCTAAAGGTAAATGTACCGGCCGCGAGTGGCTTGATGTAATGCGTGCGTGCCATCAGTTAAATATTACCACATCGGCCACAATGATGTTTGGACATGTAGAAACAGTTTATGAACGGTTTGAACATTTGGTTTGGTTACGTGAAGTACAATCGGAAAAGCCCGCCAATGCTAAAGGTTTTCTTGCATTTATTCCGTGGCCTTTTCAGGATGACGGTACACTTTTAAAACGTATAAAAGGAATATCAAATAATGTAGGTTCGGATGAGTACATCCGGATGCTGGCATTGAGCCGTATAATGTTGCCAAATATCGAAAACATTCAGGCCTCTTGGTTAACTGTGGGTAAACAAACGGCTCAAATTTGCTTGCATGGTGGCGCCAACGATTTTGGTAGTATTATGATTGAAGAAAATGTTGTAAGTGCTGCTGGGGCACCACATCGTTTTACTTACAAAACCATACAGGATGCAATAACCGAAGCAGGCTTTATACCTCAATTACGAAACCAACAGTACGGAGAGCGTGAGTTACCGAAAGAAATTATTGAGCAGGTTGTAAATTATTAAGAAGGCAGTACGATGAACGTTATACTAACAGGAGCAAGCCGTGGCATTGGTTTTGAGCTCGTGAAACAATTTTTGAGGCATAATGCCACTACTTTTTGCTTAACGCGAAATACGGAACCACTTAAAATTTTTACAAACAAAAATCTTCATGTTTTTTCCACCGACTTATCGTCCGAAGTAAGTATTGAACAAGCTGTAGCTTTCGTTAAAGAAAAAGTTGATTCGATAGATATAATTATTAATAATGCAGGATCACTCATTGTAAAACCATACGATTTGATTTCCTATTCTGAACTCGAAACGATTTATAAAATAAATGTGTTTGCACCGTACTATTTAACACAGCAATTATTGCCATTGATGGGAAATGAAAAGCGCGGCCATGTTGTAAATATTAGTAGCATGGGTGGCTTTCAAGGAAGTGCAAAATTCTCAGGTTTATCAGCCTATAGCTCATCGAAAGCTGCAATAGCGGGTTTAACAGAATGTTTGGCAGAAGAACTTAAAGAAAAAAATATTTCAGTAAATTGTTTGGCTATTGGAGCGGTACAAACAGAAATGCTTGCCGAAGCGTTTCCCGGTTACGTTGCACCTTTATCCGCAAAACAAATGGCGGAATACATTTTTGAATTTTCTGTAAAAGGCCATCAGTTTTATAATGGAAAAATTTTACCCGTGTCATCTACTACGCCGTAACTCTGAATAAAAAATGTAAACCAAATTATAAGTTTAGCATGTCAAATTTTTTTCTGTGCTTTCTAATTTGTTTTGTAAAAGTTGTAATAGCACAGCAACTCGTACAAACTATCCGAGGAACTATTTTAGATAAACAAACCCAAAGTCCTTTGCCAGGCGCTGTAGTTAGTATTATTGGATTAGATCCAATTAAAGCAACTATAGCTGATGAGAAGGGAAAATTTCGATTAGACAATATCATGCTTGGTAGAGTACAATTAAAAATTTCGCTCATATCCTACAAGGAGAAATCCCAAACCATAATTTTAAACAGTGGTAAGGAATCTGTTTTAAATATTGAGATGGAAGAAAGCGCGGTGCAAGGGCAGGAAGTAACCGTTACCTCGGAGGTTGATAAAACAAAAACCAATAATAAAATGGCAACGGTGAGTTCGCGTGTTTTTAGCACAGAGGAAGCAAACCGTTATGCCGGGAGTAGGGGTGATCCGGCGCGTATGGCAGCAAACTATGCCGGTGTAAGTGGTTCAAACGATAGCAGAAATGATATTATTATTAGGGGAAATTCGCCGCTTGGTATTTTATGGCGATTGAACGGATTAGATATTCCAAACCCAAATCACTTTGGCAACCTAGGTTCATCAGGCGGCCCTATTAGTATTTTAAATAACAACACGTTAGATAATTCTGATTTTTTGAGCGGTGCCTTTCCGGCAGATTACGGAAATGCAACGGCTGGTGTGTTTGATCTTAA
>JAYTBK010000529.1:0-6053 GCA_043737035.1 Bacteroidota bacterium
GATATTTGTGCCCACCGCGGTAAACTTATTAGATTTTAGATTGCTTCTTGCCCCGCAATGACGAAATGCACGTTCGTAAAACGAAAACAACCTTAAACCCGGCTCTTAAACAAGTTTACTTTGCTTTCTTGGCGCTTAAATAACTTCACAATGTTCTTTTTGTGAGTTACCATCAGCATAACGGCTACAAATACCGAAAACACCAATAAAGTTTGATTGTGGTTTTTTAAAATTAGGTTGAGGAAAATTGGAAAGCTAACGCCCGCCAACATGGATGATAACGATACATATTTGCTGACCATTAGTACAGCTAAAAAAACAATAAGTACGAGTACACTGGTAATTGGCGTTAGGCAAATTACAATGCCCAATATGGTAGCAACGCCTTTTCCGCCCCTGAAACCTGCAAAAACGGGAAAAACGTGCCCAACAAGCGCGGCAATACCTAAAACCAGTTGTAGGTTAACAAATTCATTGGTATCAACTACAAATGGCGAAACATAAGCCAATAACGTAGCGGCTGAACCTTTTAAAATGTCGATAATTAATACAGGTACACCCGCTTTTTTCCCAAGTACCCTAAACGTATTGGTGGCACCCGCGTTTCCGCTGCCAAATTCGCGAACATCAATGCCAAAAAACTTTTGTCCCCACCACACAGCTGTTGGTATAGAGCCAATTAAATAAGCGGAAATTATTAATGTTATGATAATAGCTGTTTCCAGTTGTTAAAATTTTGGTTACGCAAATATAACAATTATTTAAAATACAAATTTCACAGGGGTCAATTATTTTTTAATGGGTGTTCTCACCAGCAAATTGTTAATTGCCCTTTCATAACTTTAAAAATTAATGTGGTTTTGTAAAACTTTTGCTGAGCAATTCAACATTATTTGCTATAAAAATGGTATTTTGGCCGCTTCTTATGATAAGTTATGTAAGCGGACAGGTTACCGCGCTGAATCCTGCATTTGCCGTTATTGAAACCAACGGTGTTGGGTACGGTTTACTCATTTCTTTAACCACTTTTACGGCGATACAAAATAAGCCAACTGCTAAATTGTTTGTGGAGAGTGTTTATGTGCGTGATGATAACTCCCGTTACTACGGGTTTGCGGATTTGGAAGAGCGCGACCTGTTTCAAAAGCTTATATCGGTTTCGGGAGTAGGCGGGGGAAGCGCCATGCTGATGCTTTCATCGTTATCGGCTACAGAAATTGCAGGCGCAATAAATACAGCAAACGTTACCATGCTAAAAAGCATTAAAGGCATAGGCGAAAAAACGGCGCAACGTATTGTAGTTGATCTGAAAGGAAAGATGGGAAAACATGAAGGCGGAATATCCCAAATATTAACCACATCGTACAATAAAAATAAAGATGAAGCGTTAATGGCTCTCATTACTTTAGGTTTTCCCAAAGTGGCAGCCGAAAGGGCAATTGAAAAATCAATAAAACAACAAGGTATAACTACAGATAGTGTGGAATTGCTGATAAAATCGGCGCTTAAAAATATGTAGCTCAAACGTGATAAAAGGCGTAGTTAAATTTTTTGTAGTTGGTGGTGTTTCACTGAGCTTAATGAGCATAGTAGTTGGCTCTCGTGCAGATGACTCACCCCTTAGCAAACCACATTATTATTACGATGGCGCAAATGTTGCGCCACCCGATACACCCGAAGTTAAAAAAGAAGATCTTCCATACCGATTTGATGATAACAATGGCCGCCAACCTATTTATGACGATAACAGTGGGCTGTATTTAAATAATCCGTCAAACGTTAAAACGGAAACAAATTATAATCCCCAAACAGGAAATTACGATGTAACCCAAAAAGTTGGGGATATGAATTATCGTCCGGAAACTTACGTGGAGTTTCAGGATTACCAAGATGCACTTTTTAAGCAAGCGGTAAAAAATCATTGGAAATCTAAAATAAAAGCCGACGATCTTAATAATCAAAACAAGAAGGGCATTATTCCAAAACTTACCATTAACAACGATATTTTCGACCGAATTTTTGGTGGTAACACCGTTGATATTAAACCTTCCGGCACTGCAGAACTCATTTTTGCTTTAAACCGTAATAAAACACTCAATCCGGCTATTCCGCAACGGCAACAAAAAGTTACCAATTTCGATTTCAATATGCGTATTCAATTAAACCTTATCGGTAAAATTGGCGACAAACTTAAAATTACCACAAACTATAATACGGAGGCTTCATTTGATTGGGAGAACCAAATGAAACTCGAGTACACAGGCTACGAAGACGAGATCATTAAAAAAATTGAAGCCGGTAACGTTACACTACCATTAAACAGTACGTTAATTACCGGAAGTCAGAGTTTGTTTGGGGTAAAAATGCAATTGCAATTTGGGCGTTTAACCGCTACCACCATTTTCTCGCAACAGCGTGGTAAAAAACAGGAAGTGTCGGTACAGGGTGGCGCGCAAATTCAGACTTTTAGCGTTAACGCCGATAATTACGAGGTAAATAAACATTACTTTTTAGGCCATTATTTTAGGGATAACTACGATCAATGGATGAGTACCATACCCGTGGTAGCTACGCCAATTGTTATTACCAAAGCTGAGGTTTACATTACCAACCAAACCGGCGGTACAGAAAATGTAAGAAGTTTTGTTGGTTTTTCGGATTTGGGTGAAGATAGGTCGCACGTTAATCCTACGCTTTCTGATTCCCTTTGCCAATTAAATAATAATTACCGAATAATTGATACAGCCGGTTTTATACCTTACAACAATGCCAATTCGCTTTACAGTATTTTAACCAATTCGATAAACATCCCCATTATTCCTGCACGTACAACTACTGCCACTACCGGCATTAACGCCGAATTGAAAAGTGCGGCAGTTGCACCTAACAGTTGTAATTCGGGCGGTGGTTTTATGGAAGCTTCCCGCGATTTTGAATACGTGTCCAATGCACGGCGGTTAAACCCATCGGAGTTCACTATTAACAACCGCCTCGGTTTTATTTCCATTAACCAATCTATTAATAATGATGTGGCAGTGGCAGTTGCTTATCAATACACTTACAACGGTAAAGTATACCAAGTTGGCGAGTTTAGCGATCAGTTTACAACCGGCCCTTTATACTTAAAATTATTAAAAAGCGTAACAACTAATCCTAAGTTTATTACCTGGGATTTGATGATGAAAAATGTATATTCCATTGGGGCCTACAATTTAAACCCAACCGATTTTAAGTGTGATATTTATTATAATAATATTGAAACTGGTGTTGATATTCCGTATATACCTTTTGGTGGAATAAACGGAAAATTATTAATACAGGTTTTAGATCTGGATAAATTGAGCGTTAATGGCGACAGGTATTCCGATGGGGTTTTCGATTTTATTAAAGATTATACCATTAACCCAAACAATGGTCGTATTTATCTTTCATCTAAAGAACCTTTTGGAAATAACCTCCGTAGTAAATTTACCGCCACCGAGTTAGCTACCGCCGATCAAAAATACGTTTATCAGGAACTTTACGATTCTACCAGAACCATTGCGCAACAACTGCCTGAGAAAAACCGCTTTAAAATAAAAGGACAATATAAATCGGCTTCGGGTGCTGAAATTTCGTTAAACGCCTTAAACATCCCGCAAGGTGCTGTATCGGTTACAGCAAACGGACAGAAACTGGTAGAAAATCAGGATTACACGGTTGATTACACACTTGGCCGCGTTAAGATCATTAACGAAAGTATATTAAATTCGGGTGCCAATATTAAAGTTACCACCGAAAGTAATTCGTTGTTTGCCGTACAACAAAAAAGTTTGTTCGGAACACGGCTCGATTATAAAGTAAACAAAGATTTAATTTTAGGAGGAACTTTACTTCGCCTTAATGAGAAACCGGTTACACAGAAAGTAAGTATTGGCGATGAACCAGTATCGAACACGATTTGGGGTGTTGATTATAACTACCGCACCGATGCCCCATTTTTAACACGATTGGTTGATAAAATTCCTTTATTAAATACCAAGGAAATGAGTTCCATTACAACGCAGGGCGAATTTGCACAGCTTATTCCGGGCAACGCCAAGGCCATTGGAAAAAGCGGTAACTCTTATGTAGACGATTTTGAAGGAAGTATTTCGTTAATCGACATTAAAAATCCGCAGGCTTGGATACTGTCGAGTATTCCGCAAGGGCAACCGGATTTGTTTCCCGAAGGCGCAATTAGTAACGACATTAAAACAGGCCTTAACCGGGCACATTTAAGTTGGTACACCATTGATAATTTATTTTATGGTCAGCAAAACTCAAGTTTAAAGCCTGCTAACATTCCAAAACAAACGTTCTCCAATAATTTTATGCGGCAGGTTTTGGAAACGGAGATTTTTCCGTCGAAAACTCCTGCAAACGGCCAACCCGTGGTAATGTCGTTGTTCGATCTCGCATATTATCCGTCCGAACGAGGTTCGTATAATTATGATGCAAACGCTACCAATATTTCTGCGGGAGCTTTACCAAACGGACAATTAAAATCACCTGAAACGCGTTGGGGCGGAATTATGCGACGTTTGGAAACCAATGATTTTCAGGCAGCTAACGTTGAGTATGTGCAGTTTTGGATGATGGATCCGTTTAATGATGATTACGATTCGCAACTTACCCATCCCGGTATGGATAAAAACAATCCACCGAGCGGCGAAATGGTTATAAACCTTGGGAACATTAGTGAAGATATAGTTAAAGATGGCGCAATGCTTTACGAAAACGGTTTGCCGGGCGCACCCAACGGTCCAAATGCCGGGCTTGCCACAACCAGCTCTTCCATTGGTGTTTATCCATTAATTACACCATCATCAAATTCGTTTGTAAATGAAGTTAATGACAGGCCTTTTCAGGATATTGGATACGATGGAATGGCGGATAGTACCGAAATAAGACGGTTTCAAAATTTTTATTCTTCACTTAGCGGCGGTGGATTTTCTGCAGGTGCAACACTTGTGCGGGATGCTTTAGCGGATCCAAGTTCCGACAACTACAAACACCCAAAAGATGCGTCGTATGATCTTTTTACCGCCGCCAACAACAACGAAATAGAAGGAAACACACTGCACCGTTATAAAAGATATAACAATTCCGAAGGTAATTCGCCAACAGGCTCTTCGGCTACTGTAAATGGTGTAAATGTTGTGGGATCGAACTTACCAAATATTGAGGATGTAAATAAAGACAATACGCTTAGCGAAACAGAAAGTTACTATCAGTACAGCGTTAAAATTTCGGCGCAAGATCTTAACCCATCCAAAGTTGGTGAAAATTATTTAGTAAACGTTATTCCGGGAACGGCCACCATTGAAGGGATCAATAAAAAGGTAAACTGGTACCAATTTAAAATTCCTATCGCGGAGTATGAAAAAGCTGTAGGATCTATTGAAGGATTTAATTCCATTCGATTTATTCGTGTTTACATGCGCGGCTTTGATAAGCCTGTTGTTTGCCGTTTGGCGAGGTTTGAACTGGTGCGGAGCGATTGGAGACGCTATCAGTTTGATCTACAAAAACCGGGAGAGTATATTGCAAATGACGATAACACAACCAGTTTTGATGTTTCGGCGGTAAGCTTACAGGAAAATGGTGCCAAAACACCTGTTAACTATGTAATTCCGCCCGGCATTAACCAGCAACAAAATGTGCAAACAACCAATTTAGTTTTACTCAACGAACAATCGTTAAGTCTGCGAGGCTGTAATTTAAAGGATGGTGATAGCCGTGCCATTTATAAAAACCTCGATTTAGATGTGCGTTCATTTAAAAAAATAAAAATGTTTATGCACGCCGAGCAACTCGGTAACGATATATTAAATGATGGAGATGTTACTGTTTTTGTGCGTTTGGGATCGGATTTTAATAATAATTATTACGAATACGAAATTCCGGTTAAACTCACGCCAAAAGGCTATTATGATCCGAATGATGAAACAGCAAAATTTAATGTGTGGCCAACAGATAACGAATTTGTATTGGATTTTGACAAAATTACGGGAGCGAAAACAAATCGTAAC
>JAYTBK010000530.1:0-6038 GCA_043737035.1 Bacteroidota bacterium
TTGGCGGAACCACCGTAGACTGCAATGCTTTAAAATGCTTTACATAAAATTTAAAATCGCTGGCGCTTAAATTAGTTTTAGCGAAGCATATACATTTATCAAAGTGAAAATCGCTCACAGTAATAGTTTCCTTCTGAACACTATTAAAATAAGAAATCAACTGTTTATGCCTGTCTATCAAAAAAGAGTATTCGGTTGGAAAAGCAAATTTTTTAGGTTCTTTATAAAACCAGGGCAGTAATGCGTTATCTTCAAAACGTTCGGTTAGCAATTTGGATTTTAATTTTTTTGCCAGTGCTTTTGCTAAAGTGGTTTTGCCCACTCCTATATTTCCTTCAATACAAATAAACATCGCACTACTTATAGAATTTTACAGGTAAATCGTCTCTGCACACACTCAATAAATTAAAGATAGTTTTATTTAATACAGGATGCAAATATTGAGGAGTAATGTCATTTAACGGCACTAAAACAAACTTTCGCAAATGTAATCGCGGATGCGGGACGGTTAAATTTTTTTCATCAATAATTGCCGAGTTAAAAAATAAAATGTCAATGTCAATCTTACGCGGGCTATAAATTAAATCCACATTTCGCTCACGTCCGGCATTTTTTTCAATACCAAGCAACAAATGTATAAGCCGTGTGTCGTCGGTATTCGTTTCTAATAAAATACAGCAATTCAAATACGAGTTCTGTCGGCTTTCTCCCCACCCTTCTGTTTCGTAGAGGGGCGATACCTTAGATACAATACCCGCTAAAAGCGATATTTGGGCTATGGCAGCGGTAATATTGGCTTCTCTTTCGCCTAAATTACTGCCTAAACTTAAATACACAAGGTTCATAAAATTTTACGTAAAAGTAGCTGAAAGAACCTTAATTTTAGCTACAATAAAATAATAAAACTTTAAACAATGAAACAGTTTTTTGGCGCTTTTTTTGGTTCATGCTTCGGTATTTTAATTACCGGTGTTGTTATTACCCTTATTATTATTTTCTCCATCATAGGCACAGTAAAAGAAGCTATTAAATTGGGAGAAGACAAACATTTTTCGGTAAAAGATAATGGCATACTTCGGTTTACCCTTGAAGATGATATTAACGACAGGGGAACAAAAAATCCATTCAATAAATTAAATCTTGGTCCGTTTACACCGCAAGCCCACACCGGATTAAACGATATTATTGCGGTTATAAAAAAAGCTGCCGTCGACAAAAAAATTAAAGGTTTGTACCTTGATATTTCTGATCCGCCGGCTGGCTTTGCCACTCTTGAAGAAATCAGAAACGCGCTTATTGAATTTAAAATTTCTAAAAAATTTATTTATGCGTATTCCGAAGTATATTCACAAAAAGGATATTATCTAGCAACCGTTGCCGATAAAATATTTCTAAATCCACAAGGCGCACTCGAAATAAAAGGCCTTAGTTCGCAAATAATGTTTTTTAAAAATATGTTCGAAAAATTAAATGTGGAAGTACAGGTTTTTAGGCACGGCAAATTTAAAAGTGCCATTGAACCTTACATGCTTGATAAAATGAGCGATGCTAACCGAAATCAGGTAGAAACTTATTTGGGCTCATTATGGAACCAAATGATAACAGGTGTGGGTGCTCAACGTAAAATAAGCATTAACCAAATAAATAATGTTGCCAATAATTTACTTATAGAAAACGCCGACGATGCATTGAAATATAAATTTGTTGACGAATTGTATTATGAAGATGAAGTTTTTACAGCGCTAAAAAAAGCTGTATCAATTTCGGAAAGTGAAAAATTAAATTTTATTTCGCTTGACGATTACACAAGCAGCGACAAAGATAAAAATAAGTCGAAAGATAAAATTGCGGTAATTTACGCATCTGGAGAAATAAACAGTGGCGAAGGCGATGAAAATTCAATTGGCAGTAACAGGCTTTGTAAAGCGATACGCGAAGCCCGCCTTGATAATACGGTAAAGGCGATTGTTTTACGCGTAAATTCGCCCGGAGGCAGTGCGCTCGCAAGTGATATAATTTGGCGCGAAACAGTTTTGGCAAAAAAAATGAAACCTTTTATAGTTTCAATGGGCGATGTTGCAGCCAGCGGCGGATATTATATTAGCTGTGCAGCCGATAAAATATTTGCTCAACCTAATACTATCACCGGCTCTATTGGAGTATTTGGTATTATACCGAACGCGCAAAAAGCACTTGCCGATAAACTAGGAATTACGATTGATACTGTAAACACCAATCAACATAGCGATGTAGGAACTATTTTGCGCGGCACTAATGGGATTGAACATAACTACATTCAAAAAAGTGTTGAACGCATCTACGATGTATTCATTACCAAAGTTGCCATCGGAAGGCATATGCAAAAAAATAATGTTGATAGCGTTGGCCAAGGTCGCGTATGGAGTGGAACCGATGCTTTAAAAATAAATTTAGTTGATGAACTAGGGGGCCTTGAAGATGCCGTAAAGTACGCGGCAAAGGTATCGCAAACTAAAAATTATACGGTTAAAGATTACCCAAAAAGAAAAGATCCTATAATGGAACTATTGGGGGCTGCAAGCGATGATGTGGAAAGCCGCGTTATTAAAAATAATTTCGGGCGGCAATATATATATCTTCAACAATTGAAACAAATTGTAAATTTAAAGGGTGTACAAGCGCGACTACCATATGAAATTAGTATTCAATAAAATGGAGAACAGAAGCTAAGAAAATAAAATGTTTTTTTTACTCTCCAAAATACTGGCGTTTTTGTTGATACCGTATACCTGGTTTTTTGTAGGGCTACTCGTACTTCTTAAAAAAGTTTGGCACACACCGTTTAGAAAATCTTTACTGGTACTTACAATTTTTATATATGTGTTTTCAAATTCTTTTTTAGTTGATGAAGTTGTTCGCGCTTGGGAATTTGAAGACGACGGCATTTTTAAAAAAGACACAAAATATGATCTGGCAATTGTGCTCGGAGGAATGGGCCGAATTGACGAGCGACAACAAAAATTTGATTTTACCGGTTCGGGTGATAGGCTCTTTCAAGTTCTGCCACTCTATTATGGCAAGCGTGTAAATAAAATATGCATTACCGGCGGTTCAGGCAGCATCAAACATCCTACGCATCGAGAGGCAACTTACGTTAAATATTATTTAAAAAGCATTGCCATACCGGATAGCAACATCATTATTGAAAATAACTCAAAAAATACTTTTGAAAACGCAGTTTTTACAAAACAAATTTTAGATAGTTTGCAATTTAATGGATCAGTTCTTTTAGTTACATCCTCTTTTCATATGCGAAGATCCCTAGCAATTTTTAAAAAAGCGGGTTACAAAAATTTAACGCCGTATATCACAAATAAATTTACAGGCAACCGGAAATTTGAATTTGACTACTGTCTGCTCCCAAACTCAGAAGCGCTAAATTCTTTCAACCTCATTTTACATGAAATTACAGGCTACATAATTTATAAACTCAGAGGCTATTTATAATTAAAATTTATGTTCAGAAAAATAACTGATTTCACCGAAGCGTTTACGTACGAATCGCAAACTACATCAAAACTTTTTAAAAATATTAGCAACGATGTGATGCTTTTAAAACCGAATGACAATATACGATCCATTCAGCGAGTTATATGGCATATCACCATTACACTAGGCGAGATGTTGGGTAAGGCCGGCCTACAGATCGATTGTCCTGATGAACATAGTAACCCGCCTGATGATATGGACACGGTTTATAATACATATAACAATGCGGCTGCTTCCGTTTTAAAAGAAGTAGGAAATTGGAAGGATGAACAACTCAACGACAAGGTAGAAATGTATGGAGAGGAATGGAGAAAAGGAATAGTGTTAATGGTGCTTATAAAACATGAAGCGCATCACCGTGGCCAACTTACAACGCTAATGCGGCTAAACGGATTGACTGTAACGGGAGCTTACGGCCCTAGTAAAGAAGAGTGGCTTGCCTGGAACATGCAAAGCCCGGACTAAAGCTTACCAAGTTATTCAAACATTGTATGTAGAAATAATTGCGTTTAAAATATTATATCTGCGTTCGAAATTGCAACCGCGCAAAATAAATAAATAATCTTTTATGGATTTTAATTGCAGTTTGCGTCTTAATAAAAATTAAAGTTTATGGCTTTCAAAAAAATTACCACCATCGCGCTTATGTTTATCGGTACGGCGCTTATTTCGTTAGGATTTTTTTCTAACACTTTTACAAAAAGTAATAATTCAATACTTGTTTTTGCAAAAGGCGATACATACTATGTGTTATGGAAACGGGCGGACAGTTGCCAGAATATGGGCTTAACCGAATCGGCCTTAAAAGTAGTTGAAGCCATTTATAATAAAGCAAAATCGGAGAACAACGCGCCGCAATTGGTAAAAGCCATAATACACCGAATGAAGTTTGAAAGTTACAAAGAAGAATTTTCTTTGGAAAAAGCCATTTTTAAATTACGTGATGAAGTAACCGAAAGTAAATATCCGGTTAAGCCCGTTTTACAAAGTATTTTGGCCGATGCATTTTATCAATATTTTCAAGTTAACCGCTGGAAATTTTATAACCGCACAAGTACTATTAACTTTAAAAACGACGATATTGAAACCTGGGATCTTAAAGCCATCAACCACGCCATTATTTATAATTACAAGGCATCATTAGCTAATGCGGATAGCTTAAAACATACCAAAATAAATATCTACGATGAAATTTTAATTAAAGGGACCACCGAATGCAGACAATGGCGCCCTACTCTATATGATTTTTTAAGTCATCGTGCGCTTAGTTATTTTATGTCGGCAGAAACAGATCTTACGCGGCCCTCGGATAGGTTTACACTAAATGATGCGGTGTATTTAAAACCTTACGTGGATTTTATAAACATACCAATTACAAATATCACCGATACGTTAGAGACAAAATACTATGCATTAAAACTCATGCAAGACCTTACAAAATTCCATAAGGCAGATGAAGATCCGGATGCATTAATTGATGTAGAGTTGATGCGTTTAGATTACGTCCATAACAATTCTAAAAATCCAAAAAGAGATACCATGTATTTCAATTCATTAAATGCTTTACAAAATAAATTTGCCAAAAACTCCCGTGTAACAGAAATTGATTTTAGGATTGCAACATGGTATTTGAATAAAGCCAACAATTATAAGGCTTTAGAGAGCGAAGCATTTAAATGGCATAAAAAAACAGCAAAGGAAATTTGTGAATCGGCGATTAAAAAATTTCCTGAATCGTATGGGGCAGCAAACTGCAAAAATATGATCAGTACGATTCAAATTAAATCATTTAACATGACTATCGAAGATGTTAACGAACCTAAAAAACCATTCCGCGCGTTAGTTACTGGGCAAAATATTGACAAACTTTATTTTAAGATCGTTAAAACAACAAGTCATGAACTGCGAGAGATCTTCAGAAAAAAGTATGACAAAGAACTTTTTGATAAATTAAAAACGTTACCGATTGCGAACGAATTTTTAAAAAAGTTTACTAACGATGGCGATTTTCAAACGCATGGCACAGAAATAAAAATACCTGAGTTAGGCGTAGGCTATTACATCATTCTCACTTCACTTACTGCCGATTTTAAATACGAAAATAATATTTCTGCGTATAGCACGTGCATCATTTCCGATATTGCAAGTACTGAACGAAGAAAAGAGGATGGTTCGTACGACTTTTATACATTGCACCGCCAAACAGGCGAACCGCTTAAAAATTTATCCGCGCAGGTTTGGTACGAAACATACGATTATTCGGTAAGAGAATATAAAATTAAAAAAGGAATCGTTCTTAAAAGTAATGACCTGGGTTTATTAAACATTAGTAGTGAAGTAACCGGAGATAAACAATTTTTTGTTGAATTTATAAATGGCAATGATACTTATTTTAGTAACAATAACTATTATACCTACAAGCAAAACGACTACAACGGCGCACACATGCAGTCTTACATCTATACAGACCGTGCTATCTACAGACCAGGGCAAACAGTGTATTTTAAATC
>JAYTBK010000531.1:0-6034 GCA_043737035.1 Bacteroidota bacterium
CCTTTTCAGGTGTAATAAAAGGTTCTGCATCCACAAATTGTAAGAACTCGTTTATTGCTGCTAGATCCCTGGCTAATAACTCAGTGTTTGTTCCTTGAAAATCGGTTTCAATTTTGTGGGGTGAAACGGCTTCTTTTAATCGTCTGATCTCTAATGAATTCAGATAGAAAAGGTTCGAACTGGGTAATGGTCTTTCCGCTAAAAGTTTAAAAAGTGGCCGAAAGGCATTTTTTAAATTATAGAAATATCTCGTTTAGGATAAACACATACAAACAGCTCGCAATAAACGTTTAAAAGCGCACTAATCATGAAAATTGTATTGAACAGTACTGGTGCGGAAGTTAGTCCTTTAGGTGAAACACCATTAACGGAATTGTATCCAACGATAAGGCCATATTTTCAGTAATGCTTCGATGAATCAAGCTTTCCCAAAAATTTCTACGCTCGCTTACAAAAACCATCAAATCAATATTTTTTTCGGTACCAAATTTTTGCAATTGTTCAATGGTATCGTTGCCATAAATCGTGTGCTTTTCAAAATTGATATTGCTGAACGAGGCGGCGGATAAACCTTCCCAGTTAACTTCTTTTTGTGGCGTTTCAAATACAGGATCAAAATTTTTAACGTTTACAAAATGTAAGTCCGAATTTAAACTGCCTGCAAAATCAGAAACCTCCTGCACAAATTTTGCGGTTAGCGATTCGTAGTTGCTTGCAAATGCAAGTCGTTTTATGCCGCTCCATTTTAAATCCCTTGGCACAAGCATTACCGGACAGTGTGCATTACTGGAAATTTTTTGTGAAGTTGAGCCGAAAATTTTCGTCAAGACATCAGATAAGCCTGTAGTTCCCATAATGATTAAATCAGTACCGCCATTCTTTGATAGACCAACAAAAAAATCAAGAGGGCTACCTGAAACAATCCTTATCGCTGTTTCCGGATTTGTAATTAGCGGGTCGACAAACGCATTTTCGTTGAAAACAAATTCTGTCATACGTTTAACCAAGTCGAGGTCATTCGCGGCTGGTGCTGAAACATTCACTTCAGTATTCGACATGGTATGTTCCTGTACGTGAATTACCGTAATTTTGGCATTCAGTTTATTTGCCAGTTGCGTGGCGTAAGTAAAAGCGTTTTTGGAAGTGATTGAGAAATCCGTTGCAACAGTTATGTGTTTTATAAGTTTCATTTTTCGTAGTTTGCTTCAGGTTAAATGTAATATTTTTATTTGGTCTAAAATCCCGGTTGTTACTTAATTTAATTCAGCCAATTAGCTTCACATATCTAAAATTCCGATTACAAGAATTTTCCATTGTGGCTTTGCAAAGCCAAGTATCGCTGGTATAGTCACAAATATATTCCGGCTCTTAATATAATTGGTATCCGGCACGCGGTTTTTAAAATCATCCAAGTCCCACAATCCGTACTTACAGTAACTATCCAGCTGATCCCAATCCGGACGATCGGTAAGGCCGGATCGGTTAATGTGGTCGGCGCATTCATACCCACCCATAAAAAAGCTATTAAAAATGGGTTCGCTCACACCCACCTGTTCTAAAACTTTTTTTGTTTTTTTATACATAACTTCTTAAAAAGATCTAATGCGTTTTTAAATGCCTGATCCATATTAAAATATTTGTAGTTGGCAAGGCGACCTACGAAATAAACATCGGCGAGCTTTTCAGATTCCGCTTTATATTTTTCATAAATCTTTCTATTCTTTTCATTTGGTACCGCGTAATACGACTCACCTTCGCCAACCGTATATTCTTTAACCACCATTGTTTTTTCGGATACCTGATTGCCGAAATGCTTGTATTCAATGATGCGTGTATAATTAACGTCTGTTCCCAGATAGTTCACCACAGAGTTTTTCTGATAGGACTCCGCATTAATTGTTTCAGATACAAATTTAATAGAGCGATATTCAAGCTTATCATCAACACTAAATTTAAAATAGAAGAAGCGATCAATTGGCCCCGCATAAAATAATTTATCGTACCCTGTAATTAAATCTTTTAAATCAAAATAATCGGTGTTCAACACCACGGTTATGTTCGGGTGATTAAGTATTTTTTCGAACAATTGCTTGTAGCGCCCTTTGGAAGTGCTGGCCAAGTGTCGGAAAAATAGCGATCATCATCGTTAGTGCGAAAGGGAATGCGATCCAATACCGAAGCATCCAACTCCTCCGGATATTTATTCCAATGCTTTTTTGTGTAGTGCCTGAACATTTTTTATATAATACAGTACCTACTTTTGAGATTGCTGCTTCATGGCGGTTTGATGGTTCATCAATTACCGGACGATTCGCATTAAACCAATCAGGTATTTCATTCTCTGTTTTTAATGGATAAACCGAACAGCCGGTTTATCGTTATTATATTTACTGGAATCAGAACTAATATACCATCAACGCTGGCAATAACTTTATGTTCATAATCACACCCGTCAGAAAAACGATTGACATAATTCCAAAAAATTTAAAAATTAGTATGAAATAAATGCGCACCGTATTTCGATCCAAAAATATTATTTTCATCTCGGTAATCTTAACAATTGCCTGCAATATGGTTTCGTTTTTCTATCACAATAACTTTTTACCTTCACTGGCAAAACGTTCAGCGAGAACTGCACCCGAAATACCAGCACCAATAATAATTATGTCTGCTGTTATTTTCATATTAGTCTTTTGTTTTAATTAATTCAATCATTTGCATAACCGTAGCATCCCAAGAAGTAGCGTCTAAAACGGATGAATATGCTTTCAAATAACTTTTATCTTCATCAGCAATAAAAGATTTGATTGCAGATTTAAAATCACCCGCGTTTTTTATAATTTTCACACAATGATTGTAATCTCGTACAACGTCATGTACAGGTGTTGATATTACCGGTTTTCCGCCCGCCATGTATTCGAGTGTTTTAGTTGGGCTAATGTATTTAGTAGCATCGTTCATGGCAAATGGCATCATTGCAATATCAAAACTCCCTAAGTATGCCGGTAACTGGTTATAATCACGCATACCGAGAAAATAAAGGTTTGGGTTTTGTGGAAGTTCCTCCGCGGTAATTTTAGCGAGAGGGCCAATCATTACAAAGGAACAATCCGGATTTTCTCTCGCCGTTTCTTCCAACAATAAATAATCAATGCGTTCGTCAATTACACCGTAGTAACCAATTATAGGCTTCGGCAAATACGCGATTTCATTGGGGACTTCTGCATTTTTATTCGCAATATCAAAATGCTCACGGTCTACCGAACTAGGAAAACAATACGTGCTTGTTTTAAAATGACGTTTGGATTCATAAAGTGATTTTCCACCGGTAAATACTAAATCGGCTTTTAAAATCAGTTCTTTTTCCTGTGAGATTAATTGTTGAGATGCACCCTTAAATAAAGCTAGTTCATCCATGCAATCATAAATAATTTTGCAGAATTTAATTTTTTCAAATACAGGAACAAACGCTGCAGAATAAAACCACCCTATTGGAATGGTGTTACTGCTTAAGTGTTTTTTTATTACGTCGCCGATTTCATTAATTGTATCAACACGGGGCTGTAATACCGTTATCCGATCTGTTATGTGTTTAATGTGGGCAGTATACTTCTCGCCCTCCGCATAAACAATAGGTTCCTCAACCATCAAAATTTTGTACGACTGCGAAAGCCTGTTTATTAAATGTTGCGGCCTTTGAAATACAAAATCCCATCGTAAATGGCAGAATACAATCATATCGTACTCTTTCTTTTCATCTGCTGTGTGTTTGTTAACCGTTGCGAAATCTTGCTGTTTTTTCTGATTTACTAACGGTGAGGGTATAAGCACTTCGTTGTAGTCGGTTTTCATTATCATTTTTTTATTTTGAGTGCGCTATGATAGCTACGGATTATGTATTTCGATTTGAAGATGTTTTATGAGTTAGATTATGTTTTCGACAATAAACCATTGCGTTATAAATAGTTTCATTAATTGGAATTTTTGAAGTATTGGTTTGGCTTTCTCTTTCCGTTGATCCCGTATCATTTGATTCAGTTGTTTTTTTGCTTTCATTTACTTCTTTAATTTATGAACTACGGAAAATATTCTACTGTGTGATCATAATATTACTCATTGGTTTTAATCATTTTGTCTGAAAGTAGAAGTATGAAGCTTTACAGGGTAGAATGATTAAGCCATTGATACGCCTGATAGTGTTATAGGTCAACCGATGTGCCTGATTCTCGAATTCCCCAATTGTAAAAAGAATGGATTGAAGTCTCTTTGTTTGAAAGGGTAAGGCAAATTTGGAGCGGCATCACGAACAAAAATAAATTAAAATTTGGCGTGCATAGGCATCACCGCTTTAAACCAATATTAAAGTTTAAAGCATTTAAAATTAAATTTTTGAAAAACTTCAGTACGACTTTTCAGGCAATATAATATTAAACACTGCACCATTTTTCGAGCTTCCAACGGCATTGATATCACCTTTGTGGTTTTGAGCAACTTTTTTACAAAGTGCCAGGCCAATTCCGTTTCCCTCGTACTCCGACTTACCATGCAAACGCTGAAAAATTTGGAAAACCTGTTCGATATATTCTTTCGAAAATCCAATGCCGGTATCAGAAAAACGAATTTTGTGAAATACAGTTTTTGCATCCAACTTGAGTTCTTCTTTTTCTTCTTCAGTAACAACGCTCGAAGATATTTCTATTTCAAGTTTTCTGTCTGAGCTCGCATATTTTAACGAGTTGCTCAATAAGTTACTAAACAATTGCGACATCTGTAAAGGAATAGCTTCAATTACCGGTAGAGAATTTAGTTGTATCGATGCTTTTTTTTCTTCAATCGCTAATTCAAAATCCGGCAAAATAGATTCAATAATTTTATTAAGACTGGTGTTTTCAAAAGCTTCAGTCACTTTCACCAATTCGGAGTAGGCGAGTACATCCCGTATTAACGCCGTCATCCGTTCGGTGGAAATTTTTATTTTTTGAATGTACCTTGTAGACTGTTCATCGGCTGTTGTAAGTGTGCTTTCAAGTAAATTTGCAAACGTGCTTATTTTGCGAAGCGGTTCCTGTAAATCGTGCGAAGCGATATAAGCAAACTGCGCCAATTCGGCGTTAGACTTTTGCAAGCTGTAATTTGTTTCTGCTAATTCATTTGTTCGTTTTTGTACTTCCGATTCAATTTTTCGGTTTGCAATAACTTGGTCCGTCACATCAACAGCCACAACAATCACTCCTTTAATGTCACCATTATTGCTTTTGTGAGCCTCGTACACAAAATTTAAGTAGAAAGTTTCAATGATGCCGTTCCTCGGAAAGATTACCGGCATGTTATTTGAAATAGAGGTGTTTCCGGTTTTATAAACGTCATTCAGTAAGGCTTCTAATCCTTGGTTTTTTGCTTCAGGCAAACCTACAAAAATAGGTTTGTTTAATATCTGTTCAGATGTTTTACCCCACAGTTCAAACATCAATTTATTTGCAAGGTCCACTACAAAATCTTCGCTTTTTAAAATACACATTGCCACTGGTGCCTGCGAAATTGTGTTGCGAAGGTTTGCTTCACTTTCTTTCAGTTTATTTGCGGCTTCAATGCGTTCAGTAATATCAGTGTTTGTCCCAAACCATTGGTAAATTTTACCTGCCTCGTCGCGTAAAGGCAAAACACGGGTAAGAAAAAAACGAAACACTCCATCGGCACCTTTTAAAGGAAAAGTCATTTCAAATGGCTGCTCTGTTTCAATGGATTGTGTCCAACTTTCCATCACGTGCGGTAATTCGTCGGGATGATGAACCGTTTGCCATCCCCAACCTTCCATTTGTTCTGCAGTTGTTCCGGTATAATCATACCATTTTTTGTTGTACCAGTAAATCCACCCATCGGCGTTTGCCATCCATGCAAGGTTGGGTATGTTGTCGGCCATTGCTCTAAACCGACTCTCACTTAATGTCAACGCATCTAAAGTTTTCTTAGTATCTGTAGTTTCGATTACAGTAACTAAAACACCACCAACTGTGCCGTCGTTTTTCCTGATCGG
>JAYTBK010000532.1:0-6033 GCA_043737035.1 Bacteroidota bacterium
ATTAAAAATATCTTTTGGGAGATCTTTAAGTGTATCATTAATAAATGCAGACGGCACCGCAAGAATAATGATCTCTGCACTCGTTATTATTTCCAACAAATTTGCCGAAAGATAAAGTTTAGAAAGATCAAATTTTACCGAACTTAAATAGCGCGGGTTGTGCCCATAATTTTTTACATATTCAATATCCGCTTCGTACCTGAAATACCAATTAACCTTATCTGAATTATTGCAAAGAATTTTTACAATCGCCGTTGCCCAACTTCCACTCCCTATTACTGCAATTTGTTTTTTGTGTTCCATTTTTTATAAGAATTAAATTTTTTTGAGTAGATCGGTCTTGTAAAAAATAGTTCCTTTTATAATCGTTGCATGAACGGATCTCATGTTTTTAATATCAAACAATGGGTTTTCATCCAACAAAATTAAACTGGCTTCTTTACCTGGTTCAATAGATCCTCTTAAATCCGATTCGTTAAAAAATTTAGCAGGGTTATATGTCACCGCTTTTAAAATATCAAAAGTTTTAATTCCTGCTTCCGACCAATGCAACATTTCCTCAAACATATTAAACCCAGGCAACTGAAACAAATTTCCACTTTCACCACCCAGTAGCAATAAATTTCCTGTTTCACTTAGACGTTTTAAAATTTTTAATTTTTTGTTGTACGTTGGCATATATGCACCCTTGTCAATCAAAATTTTTTCGCTTCCGTTTTTCTTTATTGCAGCTTCCAACTGGGCGTTCCAGCTATTGATGTATTTTAACGGTGCGTTGTACAACACCATTCTTTCTTTATATTTATCCGGAAAGGGTAAATCATAGGCCATTACGTCCCAATCGAGCGTTGGGCAATTATATACGCTATATTCTTTGGTAACGTCGAGTGCCAAATCAAGTTTGTCATCAGGCAATTCTGTATATCCGGCAAGGTGTTCAATACTTTTAAAACCCGATATTAAAACTTTTGTTAGCCGCACTTTTGCCGGATAATGACCGCATACAATTACATTATATTTATTTGCTGCGACCATCATTCGATCAAAAATTGTATCAGAAAAATCCTTACGATGCTGTATGCTATACAGTTTTACAAAATCATACTTGTCGGCCACAATTTTAGTGAATAAACTATCCCATTGTTCTTCATTACGGGCATTGGTGTTAATGGTTAACAGATATGGATAATAAATTTTTGGCTGAAGCGAAAGAGACGCTATTACTTTTTTTTGATTTAAAACCGGTGCAGGTGAAAACATAACCCTTACGTGCGTTACACCAGCCGCAACCATCGTGGTAATAAATGTATCAAGCATTTCCGGTTCCGGTAAATGAATATGCATTTCCGTTAACCCGGGTAATAAATATTTATTATGAGAATTGATGATTTTTGTTTTTGAATTTTTTTTAATGGTAACAAAATCACCAATTTCCAAAATTTTTCCTTTGTAAATTGATACGCTCTTCTTCATAAAAACGGTATCATAAGTCATTGGAATAACATTAACGTCTTTTATAATTAAGTCGGGAAATGTTTGACTAAACACTGTTGTGGTTAAAAAAAAGCAGAAGAAATAATAAAGGTTTTTCATTTTAAATTTTTAGGATGTGTATTGCGCGAATCAAAATTATTGGGGCGGATCCAAATAATTTAAAATCAAGTGTACACAATGTTGTTATCAGTTAACGGTATAACGCCTATAAGGCATTGATAAATACGCACCAAGGTTATTACGTCTTTTAAACAATATGTTTTAATACGTTGAATGTTATCATCTTCATAAAAAACCTTTGCAATTTGACTACCATCAATATCATCTTTGGGTGATGGGATGCCAAAAATATGGGCCAGTAAATTTAGAGAAGTGAAATTTTTAATATCTCCAAAGCGCCACATTTCCATTGTATCTAAATGCTTCACTTCCCAGGGCTTAAATCCTTGTATCTGTAATAATTTAGGCAAGGCGATACCGTTTACCAAAAGTCGCCGGCAAATAAAAGGATAATCGAATTCTTTACCATTGTGCGCACATAAAAAGTGTTCTTTGGTATTAAAATGTTGTGACAACAAAGTTGAAAATTCCATTAGAATTTCTTTTTCATCTTTCCCCGCAATCGCTTTCGTTCTAAATTTTCCCTCTGCAATAAATCCTAAGCCAATACAAACCACTTTTGCAAATTCAGCGTAAATGCCTGCTTTAGAATATTGCTGTTCGGGTGTTGTATCTTTGGCATAAAACATTTTTTTGTCCCACAATTCTTTTTCTGTTGCCGAAAGCGCGGTGTATTTGTATTGAACAGGAGCTGTTTCAATATCAATAAATAAAATATTTTCTAACTTTATTGAGCTCATGATTTTTTTTATTGATCGTTCACAAACTTTTGAAAAGTATAATCGTAATTATTTTTCTCATCGGCCGTGTGTTTTTCTTCCCACACGAGTTTAAATTTTTCAAGGTTTATTGCCGGAAAAAAAACATCGCCATTAATTGTAGTATTAACAATGGTACGGTAAATTGAATTGGCTAGTGGAATAGCTTGTGCAAATATTTCGCCGCCACCAATTATAAATATTTGTTCTTCTTTGTTTAAAAACTTTACAGCTTCCCTCAGGCTGCCAGTTGTTTGCATATCAAATTTTTTTTCGATGTTGTATAAGTTATTTCTGGTTATAATTACATTCTTTCTCCCCGGCAAAGTTCGTCCAATCGATTCAAATGTTTTACGGCCCATTACAACCGGACAGCCCATTGTAGTTGATTTAAAGAATTTAAGGTCGGCGGGCAAGTGCCACGGCAGTTGATTATTAACACCGATAACATGGTTTAACGACGTAGCGACTATGAGAGAAATTGTCATAAATTAAAATGATATTTTTTATTATATCAGTTAAATAATAAAAAATTAATACGCAAGATCCTCAATAAAAAAAAAGAATACAACTGCAGCAACCCACTCTTTTTTTACGCCTTTGCAATCACCTAATCTATTTCCGTTAAAATAAATATCTCCATCTTCTTCAATTTGCCCAATACGGCTTCCATTTTTATATACATCGCCGTCAGCTTCAATCTGTCCTACTCTACTGCCATTTTTGTAAATGTCGCCGTCAGCTTCTATTTGCCCGACTCTGCTCCCGTTCACATAAACATCACCGTCTGATTCAATTTGGCCTTTCCGGGATCCGCCAATGTAAACATCGCCGTCAGACTCTATTTCACCTTTTTTACTGCCTTTAATATACAGGCTTTGCGCACTGATTGCCATATAAGATAATCCAAAAATAAGTACTAAAAATATTTTTTTCATTTTAATTAATTTAAGTAATGTGAAATTAGCACGATTAAAGTTTGTAGAACTTGTAAATTATTTATTTCTGTATTTCACCTCAACATCGTGAAGCTCGATAATCGGTTTTAGAAACTCTTCCAAATCATAAACACAAAGTTGAGAAGCCGCATCGCATAACGCTGTAGAGGGATCAGGATGCGTTTCAATAAACATTCCGTCAATGCCGCTCGCTACACCTGCCCTTGCTAACACAGGCAAAAACTCGCGCGCTCCGCCTTTTTTATCGGAACTTGGAATCCCATATTTACGAACACAATGCGTAACATCAAATACTACCGGATAGCCAATAGCATTCATGTGATAAAATGCACGAGGATCAACAATTAAATCATTGTAACCAAATGAATAACCACGCTCCGTTAAAATAATTTGATCATTGCCACTATCAACGCATTTTTGAACGGGATGTTTCATATTATCGGGCGCTAAAAATTGTCCGTGTTTTATATTAATCACTTTCCCGGTTTTAGCGGACGCCACTAACAAAGATGTTTGCATGCATAAATAAGCCGGTATTTGTAACACATCACACACTTCTCCTGCAGCGGCAGCCTGATCGTGAGAATGAATATCGGTAAGGATGGGAAAGCCAAATTGTTCTCTCACTTTTACAAGTAACTTAACACCTTCGGCTAAACCAGGACCTTGATAATAATCCAAGCTGCTGCGGTTATCTTTTGTGAAGGATGATTTATAAATAATTTTAATCTTTAAGCGCTCCGAAACTTCTTTAAGCTTCTCCGCTGTTTTCATCATAATAGATTCTTCTTCTATCACACATGGCCCCGAGATAAGAAATAACTCGTCGCTACCGCAATTGATGTTGCCTACTTTTACTATTTTTTTTGACATATCATTTTTTGTTTAAACACAAAGTTCGCAAAGATTTCTGGCAAAGAATGCAAAGATTCATAAAATTATCTTCCTTTATTAAAGTCTCTTGAAAAGAGCTTTAATATAATCTAAGGTTGCAATTTCTTTATAATTATCGCCAAATGCATGGTTCCACATAAAAGGCAAATTGTAAGATACAGTGGCCATGGCGGTAATGGTTTCTTCACTCCATTCTTCACTTAAATTTTGTGGCAACACAATTTTATGTTTCTCAATCATTTGCATAAATTCGCTGTGTCCTCTCAAATAAATATCGCCCAAATGTTGAAAGATAATGCAGTTTGCATAACAATGTCGCGTACCTAAAATTTTTGACAAGCCGTAACTGATTGCATGGCATACTCCCACTTCGCTATACGTTAGGCTCAACCCGCCCATTAAAGAAGCAACCATTAATTTATCATCGTTCTCCGCTGTTTGTCCGGCATTTTCTCCAAGATATATTTCCCTGCAAAGTTTTAAAGATTGTTCTCCGTAAGCTAAGCTAAATGAGTTATTTCTCATTCCAGTTTCTGATTCGATGCAATGAATGTAAGTATCCATGCCTGTGTAAAACCACCAATCGGTTGGGACAGTTGCAATTAATTCAGAATCTAAAATCACTTGGTTAAAAACTGTCGAATCGCATTTTAATCCTAATTTTTTTTCGGGTCCGGTTAAAACGGCTGTCATCGAGACTTCTGCTCCTGTACCGGAAATAGTTGGTACGCCCAGATGATAAATACCGGGAACTTTTATCAAATTTAATCCTTGATATAATGTCGATGATCCAACATTTGTAAGCATCAATGATAATGCTTTCGCAATATCCATAATACTTCCGCCGCCAATACCGATTACGCCACTTGGCAAACCTTTTCCGCCTAAAATTTCATCTCTTAAAGAATCAATTTGTTCGGTAGTTGGTTCTTTTGGATTTACGTCAATAAAATAAATTAGATCTTCGGGTTTATTTTGAAGTTTATTAGCTAATTCTTTTCCCTTAAAATAATTGTCTACAACGTAAACAAAATATTTTTTATTTTCCTTCCGAATAGGTTCCACTGTTTCAGCCAACTGCGAGAAAGAACCACGGCCATAAGTAACCTTATCAATGTTTTTAAAATTTTTGTGCTGCATTAGTTTTTAAAATATTTTTGAGTTTCTAATATAATTTTTTTTGCCAGTTCCCACGTCACCGTTTTTTCTTTTAGTAATACGGGAGTTTCTGTTTCTCCAGCGTTTTCAAAGTAAGCTAAACTTTTTAAAATGACAATTGATTCAATGTTAGTATATTTTTCTCAAATAATTCAAACATTTTATTAAGGGAAGTTTGTTTCAGTAGAAAATAAATATCATAAAAATATTTCTTAACGCCTCTGTTCATTGCTGTCTTCAACTTCATTGCAAATAATCATTTGGTCCTGATGGAAAATGGGTATAGTAATTTGACTGTGCGTAATAATCAATAACAACCGGCTGCGATTGAACCACACTTGCATTGAGTGTAATTAAAAAACTCTTCAAACGGTAATTCACACCACCAAGTATCGAATAATTTATCGAATAATTTGTAACTACCGCGCTAAGTCCATCTTTATGCAATCCTCGAATGCTAGTTTTTGTGGGCGTCTTAAAATAAATATCAAATCCAAAATTTTTAATGATTTTTTGAGAAATTATTCCTATTCCAATTGAAGTACCGTTCTTTACAAAAGAATTGGAACATTCAACGCCAAAGCCAATTCGGTTTTGAGAAAAGCAAACTATCGGAATTAAAAAAACGAATCCTGCAATTTTTTTATACA
>JAYTBK010000533.1:0-2356 GCA_043737035.1 Bacteroidota bacterium
TTAAATTTCGCATGATGAGAACACTCGAACAATATTCTTTAAACTTTTGAAATTCTATAAAAGCGGTTGGGTAAAATTTTTGCAGGTCGAGAAAAAATACCGGGTTAATTGGCTGTAACATAATTCTCATTTTATCCGATAATAAAACTATTTCGTGAATGGGATCAGTTGCAATATGTTGCAATTCAGCAAATTCATTTTGCTGTTTTTCGAGTTCCCTTTTACAGAGTTGCGTAACCAAATCGTCTTTTTCTTTGTAAAACTGATAAATAGTTTTTTTCGACATTGCTAATTCCTTTGCAATATCATCCATTGTAACCCGTTTGATCCCGTATTTAAAAAACAGTGCGAGTGAAGTGGTTAATATTTTATCTTGTGTTTCCATTTCCGGCATCAAAACTATAAAAACTATTTTTGTTCTGCAAGTTTCCTGTTAAAAAATATATGGCCTGATGTTTGCTCAAATTTTTAACAAATCGCGATTAATAGTCCATTTCACCAAAATGTACTCTATCTTTGAATCAATATGATTAAAAAATCTACTTACGTTCTCCTCTTTTTTATTGCTTTTTCTGTTGGTATCAAATCGCAAACCGATACATCTTTTTGGTTCGTTGCCCCCGATGTGTCGCAAGGTTTAGGCGATCGGCCAATTTATCTCTATTTTAATACTTATTCGCAAGCCGCTACAGTAAAAGTGCGGCAGCCTGCAAATTTGGGTTTCACGCCCATTACGTTAACCATTTCCGCTAATTCAATCGATTCTGTTTTACTAACGCCTTCAATTGCCCTTGTAGAAAACGACATCCCAAATGTTGTACTTACAAAAGGAATTTATATTTCCTCAACCCAAAAAATTTCAGCATTGTATTCAATCCGTTCGGCTTTTAATCGTGAATATTTTAGTTTAAAGGGCTCTAAAGCAATGGGAATCGACTTTTATATTCCAATGCAGGAGTTTTGGAATCAAGCTCCAGCCACATCGCCCAAGTCTTTCTCCTCAGCCGATATTGTAGCTTCTCAAAATAATACAACTGTGTTAATTACCCCGCGCACCAACATTATTGGCCACGTCGCTAATGTAACTTACACTGTTTTATTGCAAACCGGCCAAACATACTCTTGCCAAGATACTGTCCGTTCAGCGGCCAGCAGCTTAGCGGGTTCCATCATTTCTGCAAATAAGCCTGTTGCCGTTACGATTCAATCGGGCGGGCTTTCTCAGGGCGGTTGCTTCAGCACCATCGGTGATCAAATAACCTCATCGGCTTTTATTGGAACCGATTATATTGTTAACCGGGGTACGGGAACTGTAGAAAAAATATTTATTCTTGCAACACAAAATAATACGCAGTTAACAATAAATGATGGTACTGTTACCACACACGTATCTAATTTTGGCGAAAACTACATTTACACTCCCACACAGCCTATTACCTATGTAAAATCAAATAAGCCTGTTTACGTACTTAGTGCATCCGGTTATGGCTGCCGGTTAAGCGGTGCGCAAGTTCCTCCGTTTTTCTGCGCGGGTACTTTTTCAACAAGTTTTACCAGGGCTTCGTCAGATTCGATGGCACTCAATTTATTTACCAGAACCGGTTACGAAGGTAATTTTTTTCTCAATGGAAATGCAGCACTCATTCCTGCAAGTGCATTTACCGTGGTTCCAGGATCAGCCGGTAGCATCAAATCGGCACAAATATATTATTCGACAGCCACCATTCCGGTAGGTAGCCACAACACGGTTACAAACTCCGGAGATGTTTACGGGCTCGGTATTTTAAATGGATCATCGGGTAAGGGCAGTGCACTTGCCTATGTATCTGACTTTGTTTCTTCACCAACCATTGATGCCGGTAACAATTTTACCATTTGCGCAAATGGAAATATTTTATTAAATGCTCAAATCGGCGGCGGTAACGTTAATGGCACGTGGTCAACAAATGGTTACGGCACTTTTAACGGTGGTTTTACCGCGTTAACCAACACTTACACTCCGAGCCAGCTCGATACAACCGTTAAACCCGTAAAACTCATATTGGTTACTAACGGTCCATGTCCTGTTCAAAAAGACACATTATTTTTGAGCGTAAAACCATCCCCATTAGTAAACGCCTCCATCGATCAAGTTGTTTGCGGAAACAATAGCAATGTATTACTCAATGGTTCAGTTATCGGAGGCTCAACAACCGGAGCGTGGACAAGCCTAGGCACTGGAACCTTCACGCCAAACAATACCACCTTTACCGCAACCTATTTCCCAAGTAGCACCGATACAGCTTCCGGAAGTGTTAAACTCATATTGACCAGTACTTTTAATGGAATTTGCGCGCTCGAACGCGATACGATGAAA
>JAYTBK010000534.1:0-6019 GCA_043737035.1 Bacteroidota bacterium
TTGCGAAATTGTACAAATGGTGTACGAAGTGGCACCGCCAATACTTGAATCGACCGGTAAAATTAAAAACCCATGGCCTAATGTTGATGCACATTCAGGCGCGTTATTAGTTCATTATGGAATGCATGAATACGATTTTTATACCGTTTTATTTGGCGTTTCGCGCGCTTTAGGCGTTTTGGCAAGTTTAATTTGGGATAGGGCAACAGGTTCGGCGATTGAAAGGCCAAACTCAACCACTACCGATCATATTAAAGCCATTATAAAAAAAGCACAGGAAGCAAAAGTTTAGAATTTTTTAAAATACCTTTCCAGAAATGAGAAGGGATTTTTTATGTTTGGGCACTAGGTCAATTTTACTTATATATTTTAGGATAATTATTGGCTTTTTGATTCCACTATTTTTTGCTAAAATTTAAAAACCATTTTTTTTTGATTCCATTGTGTTAGTGTAATCCAATCATCACCGGTTGTTAATGCATTAAGTTAAAGCATTTTTATATATTAGTACTCTATGCGCCGTAAAGTTCAATTGTATTTTTATGTATGTTTTTTATTTACGACGAGTTTTTTTTCGCAAAACTCTCAGGCAGTTGATTCCATTATCAAATCTATAAACGGTTTGCAAATCAGTGATAGTATTAAAGTAAATAAATTTATTAAGTTGGCTTACGGCTTAAGTAATTATGAATTCAAAGTTTCGGTGGCATATTCTAATGAAGCTCTCAAAATTTCCAAACAAAATAATTACGTAAAGGGAGTTATATCGGCATATAACGGTTTGGCCGATGCCTATTGGTATCATTCCGATTACGATAAAGCGCAGCAATATTATTTTAAAGCATACCGAATAAGCGATTCTATCCATGATCAAAAAGGAATAGCTTACTCGCTGTATAACATTGGTTGGATATTGTGTAATCAACAACTTAACTTCAATGAAGATAAATACCTCTATCGTTCGCTTGCTATTTATCAAAAGTTAAACGAACCCGCAGGGCTTTTAAAAATTTACAATGCTATGGGAAGTTATTTTTCCATCAAGTTTGAAAAAACCAACGAGCAATGTTTTTCCGATTCATCGATCCTGTATTTTAATAAAGCAATTGAAATGACGAAAAAAACCAATACCACTTCCGATCTTGGCCGTATATATGGTAATCTGGGCGATTTGTTTCATCAAAAAAAGGATTATTTGTCGGCTAACTTCTATAACGAAAAAAGTATTGTGATGCATTATAAAGTGCAGGATACGATGAGTGTGATGTATTGCAAGGTGGTTATGGGATTATGCGATCTCGAAACAGGGAAATATAAAGAAGCAATAAAAAGTTTGAATACATTAATGATTTCACTACTCGCCACGATATACTTGATAACAGGCAAATGGCTGTAAAAGGCCTCGCCGAGGCTTGGTACGAGTTAGGTGATTACAAAAAAGCATTTGAGTACCACCGTATATATTCGGAGTTAAAAGAAAAAATAGATAAGGAAATGTATAGCACTACCATTAGTAATTTGCAAGGTAGTTATTCGCTCGAAAAATCTGAAGTTCAAATTGAACAGCTAAAACAAACCAACGAAATAAATGAACTTAAAAATAAAAAGAATGGATACTTTATAGTTATTCTATTAGCTGTAGCCTTAGTGGTGTTGGTAACGGCCGCTTTATTGTTCAGGCAAAATAAGCAAAAGCAACTTGTGAACGCTAGATTACAAAATCAAAATCAAATTATTGCAGAAAAAAAACAAGAGATTGATAACAGTATTCAATATGCTAAAGGCATTCAGCAGGCGGTTTTGCCCACAGCATCGGAACTTCACGATGAATTTAAAGACAGTTTTATTTATTACAAACCTAAAGATATTGTGAGTGGCGATTTTTATTGGTTTAGTAAAGTAGGTTCGCAATTTTATTGCATTGCTGCTGATTGCACAGGGCACGGAGTTCCAGGCGCATTAATGAGTATTATCGGAATTGATAAAATAGTACAAGCAGTATTTGAAAAGCAAATTTCAGTTCCCGGAAAAATATTATCGTTTCTTAATTTGCAGATAAAAAAAGTTTTAAAACAACATTCCGACGCGTCTAAGCAAAAAGACGGAATGGACATAGCACTGCTTAAATTTACCTCGCACCATGAGGTAGAATTTTCCGGTGCTAACCGACCTTTGTATCTTGTGCGTGATGGTGAATTAAAAGAATTTAAAGCTAATAAAACTGCCATTGCGGGCTTCACTCCCGATGAACAGGAATTTGAAACGACAACTGTACAGCTTCAGTCCAACGATTGCTTGTATATTTTTACTGATGGGTACGCCGATCAATTTGGTGGCCCCGAAGCAAAAAAATTCATGTCGAAAAATTTAAAAGCGTTGTTGGTTTCGGTAGCACCTTTAACCGCAGCCGAACAATTAAGTAAAATTGAATCTTCATTTTTAGAGTGGAAAAAAGATTTTGAGCAAGTGGACGATGTATTGATTATTGGCATTAAAATATAAAATAATGAAAAAAAAAGTTATAAAAATTACCCTCGTAAGTTTGTGCATTTTTTTTTTAATGCCCAAGCAAGAGGCTAGCTCATGGGGCTTCTACGGCCATAAACGGATTAACCGGATGGCTGTTTTTACACTGCCTCCTCAAATGGTTTCATTCTATAAAAAACACATTGAGTTTATCACTAACCATGCGGTTGATCCTGATAAAAGACGTTACGGAGTTGAAGGGGAAGCACCTAGACATTATATTGATATTGATCATTATGGTGAACATGCTTTTGATAGCGTTCCGAAATATTGGAAAGCGGCTATTGCAAAATATACCGAAGATACATTAATGGCTTATGGGATTGTTCCGTGGCAAATTGAAAAACATTATTATAAATTGCTAAACGCTTTTAAAGAAGAGAACCTTGATCGCATTTTAAATTATAGCGCCGACCTTGGTCATTACATTGCCGACGCCCATGTGCCATTACATACAACAGAAAACTATAACGGACAAATGACTGGGCAACGCGGCATACATGGTTTCTGGGAAAGTCGCATTCCTGAATTAAAAGCCGAAGATTACGATTACTTTGTTGGCAGGGCTATGTATGTTGAATCTCCAATTAAAACAGCATGGAAAATTGTTTATGAAAGTCACATGGCTGTGGATAGCGTTTTAAAATTTGAAGCAATGCTTAATAAAGAATTTCCTACCGATCAAAAGTATGCTTATGAAAACAGAGGCAACGTGATGATGAAGGTATATTCGGTAGAATATACCAACCGTTATGATATGATGATAAAAGGGCAAGTGGAAAGGCGTATGCGTGAAAGCATAATTATGATTGGAAGCATTTGGTATAGCGCTTGGGTAAACGCGGGTAAGCCAAACTTAGATAAATTGGGTGCTGCAGATATTAGCGATTCTCTTAAATTAGTTATGCAAAAAGAAGAAGAATTGTATTTGCAGCAAAAAAATAATGCAGTTAAAGGGCACGACGATTAACGCTAAAACGTTACTAATTAAAAAAGATAACGCATTTTTTAATTCTTTGCTTTTTTTATGAAGAAGATTTAGATTTAACTAAAAATAATTTTCATTGCGTACTCAACTTCGGTGCACTTTTCGAAACAACACTAAAATTATTGTATAAAACCCAATTTTATTGTGCTTATAAGTGCTAATGGTAATTAAAAGTAGAATTTGAAAAAATAAAAAAACGCCTGCAGGAGCAGACGTTTAAATAAAAAAATATAAAAAACTTAGCTTGCTTTTTTTCCAAGCATGATAAATTCGTTCACTTCTATTTCGGTTACATAACGTTTAACTCCTTCTTTATCCATGTAATTACTATTCTTAAGTTTTCCGTCGATGGCGATTTCCGAACCCTTAACTAAAAATTTTTCGGCAATGTCGGCATTTGGGCCCCAGGCAGTAAGGTTATGCCATGTAGTTTCGGTTACTTTTTCGCCCTTTTTATTTTTATAAGTTTCGTTGGTTGCAATAACAAGTTTTGCTACTTTTCTGCCGCCGGTAATGGTTTTTACTTCTGGTGCAGTTCCTAAATTTCCAATTAGTTGTACTCTGTTTCTTAACGTGTTCATGGTGTTTGTTTTTTAGTTTATGATTTAAGTTTTCTATAAATTAAGCATCGATTTTTTTGAAGCGCTTCATCAAATTGCCGAGACAAAGGTAAGTTAAGCCGGAATGTTTATTCGGTTAGGAAATGATTGTATCTGGATATAGTCAATTGTAAACGCTTAATGACCGGGTAAAGGGCTTGTATATAAATTATTTTTAAAATATTAAGATTTTTTAATTGGCGAGATATTTTTAGGTTATCATTCAAACGATTCCTCTAAACATTTTGGTTTAGGTGTTCCTTCAGGAAGCTTTTAATATTTGCGTTTCACTAAATTTTTGTTTTTTCATCGGTTTTTCAGTTTAAAGTTAAAAACTTTCTACTTTTAAACTGTCCTATTTTTGCGAATGGTTACGATGTGGAGAACCAATGTTTGATTAACTACAAATGTGTCTGCGGAGCACCGAACCGCCACTTTTGCCAAACCCGTGTTAGTGGCTGTGGCTTTGTGTTTTTTATTAATCATTTGTTTTTGTTAACGCTCGTCCTTTTTTTGTTTCGTCAAATTTTCCATTGTCATAAACCAAATTACCATTTACAAATGTATGGGTCACTTTTGTTTGAAAAGTTGTTCCGTCTAATGGTGACCAACCACATTTGGATAAAATATTATTCTTTTCAACTGTCCAACTTGTATTTAAGTCAACAATAGTTAAGTCTGCAAAGTAACCCTCTCGTATGAAGCCTCGTTTTTTTATACTGTAAAGTGTCGCTGGATTATGACACATTTTTTCCGTAATTTTCTCTAACGATATCAGTCCTTGTTTGAAAAACTCTAGCATAATGTTCAACGAATGCTGAATAATAGGCGCACCCGACATTGACTGAAAATAAGGCTTTTGTTTTTCGTCTAACGTGTGAGGTGCATGGTCTGTAGTTACGATGTCTATCCTATCGTCCAACAAAGCTTTTAAGAGTCCTTTTTTATCTTTTTCTGTTTTTATGGCAGGGTTCCACTTTATTAAATTTCCCAAACGCTTATAGTCTGTGTCAGAAAACCACAAATGATGAACCGATACCTCGGTTGTTATGTTTTTTTCTTTTAGAGGGATATCATTTCTAAACAGGTGCGTTTCGGCTTCTGTTGTTAAGTGCAGAATGTGAAGTCGTGCCTTGTGTTTGTTGGCTATGTCAATTGCTCTTTTGGTAGCTTCGTAACAAGCTTTTTCACTTCTAATGATTGGATGAAATTCAATAGGCACATTTTCACCATATTTTTCTCTGTAAAACTGCTCGTTTTCTTCAACTATTTGTTCTTTTTCAGAATGGATGGCAATAATGGATTTGCAGTTGGCAAAAAGTTTTTCCATTGTTTTTGGATTGTCGGCAAGTAAATTCCCTTTTTTTGTAAAGTAAAGTCCATCATCTGAAACACCTAAAAGTTTGGATGTGTCGAGTTTAATTACTTCATCAAGGTTGTCGCCATTAACACCTAAAAAAAAGCCGAAATTGGCTAATGATTTTTCAGATGCTATTTGATATTTTTCATTTAAGATGTCAATGGTTAATACATTCGGAAATGTATTTGGCATATCAACAAAGGAAGTCACTCCACCTGCAATAGCTGCTTTACTTTCTGTATAAAGGTCGCCTTTATGCGTTAGTCCAGGCTCACGAAAGTGAACTTGGCCGTCAATAATACCAGGAAATAAGTACTTGCCAGTCCCGTCAACTACTTTTAATTTTTTTTCATCAATTATTTGTCCGATTGAATGAATCAGACCATTGTCAATAAGTAAGTCGGCAACGATTATTTGCCCCCCGTTTACGACGCTTATATTTTTAATCAATGTTTTTTCTGTCATTGTAAATTGTCTGTCTGTTTCGGGTCGCCTGCCATTGCCGCTAACGGGAGTTTGTGAAAAACCCCATGTGTTTCTCACCAA
>JAYTBK010000535.1:0-2351 GCA_043737035.1 Bacteroidota bacterium
ATCCATAATTGTTTTGTATATGATGCCAAGCTCCGTATTTGGCGTAAGTTTTTTATTGAGTTTTCTACTTTCGTTTAGTATTCAATTTATGGTCGTACACCAATACCATTTTGGTTCCATGCTATTTAAAACATCCTTTCAGGATCCAAATACGGAGCTTGGCATCATATACAAAACAATTATGGATCAATATGGCACGGCTTACCGCACGTTTAAACACGGAGCTTTGCATGGTTTTATAGGAGGTCTTTTTGTGGCTACACCAATTATTGCCACTTTAGCATTATTTGAACGTAAAAGCTTTAAATACATTGCTATTAACTGCGGTTTTTGGATCGTTTGCATGCTTTTGATGGGCGGAATTATTTCGGCGTGGATGTGATTTTCTAAAATATAAAACAGAAATTTTATAAACTGTGGGCGTGTCGGCAAAAGGGGCAGGAGCCATAAGGCTAGCTCGCTGCAATCTTTTTTGCTCCTACACTAACGCTCCCACGCAAGCTTAAAGAGGCCGCAAAAAGATTTACGCTTGCATCCTTCACGCAAATTTAATAACCATATAAAACAGAAATTAATCAAAATACCATCATTTCGCTAAGGTTAAAACTTGCCATCTTTATTAGCAGACTTTTAAATTAAGCAGTCTAATTTTTCAAATTAATATTCAAATCAACTTCAAAAACAAACTCTGCAGGGCCTTCCAGCCATATATTGTAAAAGGTGTTTTCCAACACCTTATCAAATTTTACGTTTAATTTTCCGCCTAACGTTTTTATCAGGCAGCTTTTTTTATCGGTGGAAATGCCTTTGTAGGCGGCAGTTAAAGCTGCTGCCGTAACACCCGTTCCACATGAAAGGGTTTCTTCTTCAACACCACGCTCATAAGTTCGCACAAATAATTCGTGTTCGGTTCGTTCAACAAAATTAACGTTTGTTCCTTCTTCATTAAAACGATCATTGAAACGTATTTTTTTTCCTTCGGTAACAACATCAAATTTTTCCAAGCCCGTTATAAATTTTACGTAGTGTGGCGATCCTGTATTTAAAAAAAAGTAATCGTCCCCTACTTCAACGTCACGCACATCATTCATTTTTAAGGAAACATAATTATCATTAATTTTTGCTTCGTGTAACCCATCAACCGCTAAAAATTTAGCGTCGAAATTAATAATATTCAAAAATTTAGCAAACGCTGTAATACATCTTCCACCATTTCCGCACATGCTGCTTTCGTTGCCATCGCTATTGTAATATACCATTTTAAAATCAACGCCAGGCTCTAATTCAAGCAACATCAAGCCATCGGCACCAATGCCAAATTTGCGGTGACATAAGTTTTTTACTTGTTGGGGAGTTAATGAAATGTTTTTATCTCGGTTATCAATAATTATAAAATCATTGCCCGTTCCCTGATATTTATAACATTTAATTTGCACAACATTAATTTATTTTTGCAAGCAACTCGCTATCGTTTACCAGCTCCATTTGCTTAAATTCTGTACCCGACGATATTTTGTAAACGATGTCATCATTTTTTAAATAATACGTATCGTCCACTTTGTAAATCGTCACTCCTCTAAAATCCGATAAGCCATATAAAATTACTCGATTGCGGGTCATACGGTAGCCCTTGCTATTTAACGGCGTTTTCCAAAACTCAACAAAAAATATATTAGGGTATTCACTGCTCGAAACACCTGCTAATTGACCTGTTAACGTATCTTTCCGTGCTGAAACATCCAGATCAATTACTTTAATATTTTTTACCGAAAGCAATTCTTCCTGCGCAACGTTCACTGTTTCTTCATCAGTTTGTAATAACTTATCCACTTCACTATAATTTATAGTTGGCGAACGCGTTGTATTGATGGTGTTTTTTTTGTTAGCCGATGTTGCATCTTTTTTATCAACCACATTTGTATTGTTTACACTCTGTTCAACTATTTTTATGTTATCCGTATCAGAGCGGTTTATCTTTTTAATATAATCGTCAATCTTAAACATAAAAAAAGCAACGCCCAACAATAAGCCTATGGAAACTCCAAAAATAAAAGGTGGTATTTTGTACTTAAATTTCATGTTTTACGAGATATTAAAAATAAGCATTTTTAAAATGTATTTTTCCGAATTAAAAAAAATTTATGATTAAAATTAGTCCCTATGTTTTTGAGAAAATCCCTTAAATTCTCTATGCAGTTAAGGAATGTTAAACTAAATCATTCAAAATAACTTCTTCATTAATTTTGCGTTATAAGTTTAATGTTTCCAATTAAAATATAACCTTTAAATAAAAACAACATATGAAAAATGTAATTTCTTCGGTGTGCATAGGCCTTGTAGGCGGTGCTTTT
>JAYTBK010000536.1:0-2347 GCA_043737035.1 Bacteroidota bacterium
CGCCATCGAAGCAACGGATAGAATAGTAAACAGCAGGAGAGAGGAGAGTTTTTTCATCTTTGAAACTTTTGTTTTAGAAAGAGGTCAAATTCAGGGAAATGGTTGCACAAAAAACAAAAAAGGCCTCACATTTCTGTGAAGCCTTTTTTGTCGTAGCATTAAATAAAATTTACTAAAAGTGGTCTATTTTACTGATTCAACAATTGCTTTGAAAGCATCAGGGTTGTTCATTGCTAAATCTGCAAGAACTTTTCTGTTTAAATCAATGTTTTTAGCGTGAATTTTACCCATGAATACTGAGTACGACATTCCATAAGGACGAACACCAGCGTTGATACGTTGGATCCAGATTCCACGAAAAGTACGTTTCTTTTGTTTTCTATCGCGGTAAGCGTAAGTTAAACCTTTTTCTAAAGCGTTTTTGGCAATTGTCCAAACATTACCTCTGGCACCCCAATAACCTTTTGTTAAATTAAGAATTTTTTTTCTGCGAGCCCTGCTGGCTTCATGATTGACTGAACGTGGCATTTCTTATTTTGTTTTTTATGACGAATAGTATTCGTCGGTTTTAAATGTTAGTGTTAGCTTTCGGCTAAACTTTTTTACTAATATTTTGGTTAAATTAATAACCGCTTTCTTGGGTTTGTTAAAAGAACTTTACTTTTGCAAAAAGAGTTTAAAAATTAGATTTTTTAGGCGACCCAGTTTTTTTAAAGTGAAATTTACTTACGTAAACGGTTATTTAAAAAACGATGTTCGATTATAAAAAGCAATTTTTTAGCACTTTTAAATAGCTAACATAAACTTTACGTTAGGCGTATCAGCAGCACATACTAAACCACTTTTAGTTAAACCGCGTTTACGGTCTTTCTCCTTTTTGGTTAAAATATGGCGTTTGTAAGCGTGTTTTCTTTTAATTTTACCGCTTCCAGTAATACTAAAACGCTTTTTAGCGCTGGAATTAGTTTTCATTTTTGGCATTTCTCGTAATTTTAAGGACGGCAAAGATAGTATATTTATTTTGTGTTGCAAATTATTTTTTTACTATAAATTTACAAATTATTAGTTACTGACTTCACAAATTAAGCGGATAAAATTAAAGCTGTACAATCAGTATAATCTGCGGCGAAAAAAAAGACAATGTTAAACGAGAAAATAAAACAACTTTCTACCAACTACTTCCCAAAAGTACAAGCAATTCGAAGGCATTTACACCAATATCCCGAGCTTTCTTTTCAAGAATTTAAAACCTCAAAATACATTCAACAACAATTATCAGATGCTAAAATTGAATTTACAACCGGTTATGTAAAAACCGGAATTATTGCGCTAATAAAAGGCAAAAATCCCGATAAAAGAACGATTTTACTTCGTGCGGATATGGATGCTTTGCCTATTACAGAAAAAAATAACGTTTCTTATAAATCGTGTAACGAAGGTATAATGCATGCCTGCGGACACGATGTGCACAGCGCCTGCGCTTTAGGAGCCGCTTTTATTTTAAATGATTTAAAAGAGGAGTGGGAAGGAACTGTTAAAATAATGTTTCAGCCGGGCGAAGAAGTGTTGCCGGGAGGTGCAAAATTAATGATTGAAGCTGGAATTTTAGAAAACCCCAAAGTAGATAAAGCTATTGCATTACATGTTTTTCCGAGTATGCCGGTGGGGAAAGTAGGTTTTAAATCCGGCATGTATATGGCAAGTACGGATGAATTGTATTTAACTGTAAACGGCAAAGGCGGACACGCTGCTATGCCTGATGAATATATAAATCCGCTAATAATTGCTTCTGAAATTTTGTTAGAGATTAATAATACGTTTAATAGTTCCGAAGGATTTAAAATCCTTCGGAGCGACGTTGAAATCCTGCGGAGCAAGCCACCAACCGTTATAGCCTTTGGAAGTATTGAAGGCAAAGGCGCTACAAATGTTATTCCTGATAAGGTTGAACTAAAAGGCACGTTTAGAACCATGGATGAAAATTGGAGAAGTGAGGTACATTTGCAATTACAAACTATTGTAGATAAATATTCTAAAAAGTACAACATCACTTCTATCTTAAACATTGTAAAAGGTTATCCTTTTTTGGTGAATGACGAAAATTTTACAACCCAATGTATTGCTAATGCACAAAGTTTTTTAGGAAAAGAAAACGTGGAGGAATTACCGCTACGCATGACTGCCGAAGATTTTGCGTTTATTACCCAAAAAGTACCCAGTTGTTTCTTTAGACTTGGAACCGGTAATATTGAAAAAAACATAACATCAGGTGTGCACACGCCCACTTTTAATATTGATGAAAAAGCCATAGAAATTGGAATGGGTGTATTGGCACAATTGGCTGTAA
>JAYTBK010000537.1:0-5998 GCA_043737035.1 Bacteroidota bacterium
AGAAACTGTCTATTATCTTCTTTTGGACTGAGCCTCGTGCCTCGAATTAGTTCGCCTGTACTAGCGTTAAGTCTTAATATCCATTGCCCTTTTTTAATACCGTCAAAAACATTCGCGAACAGGAAAACAAATTGGCTGTTTGCGTAAATAACCGATAAACGATGCACGTATTTTTTTTCGCAAGCGTATTGCCAGGTGCTATTGTATTCAAAGGGTTTGTTTGTAGCTTTCAATTTATATTTTGATAAAAAAAATTGTCTGTCTAAACTATCCGTCATTGACCTCACAACGTAAATGTCCTTCTTAAAAATGTATTTTTCGTCGTCGAACGCTGTTAGTGAATTAATGTGATTGGCATCAAAATTTTTCGCCTCGCAAATTACCTCAAGTTTGTTGTCTAATCTTAAAAGCGTTACCACATTTTTTTGATCTGCTAATTGAAAGTAAAAATTAATAAATCCGTGTAAAGTGTCGGTTATAATTTCGAGATAGTCTGCCGGAGCCTTTTTCAATAGCCCAAATTCAACACTGTCTTTTATCAAAAGATCATTTGCAAACGAAAAGCATTTAAATAGCAATCCTTCGTTCTTTTGTTCGTAGCCGTAAACATACACTTGGTTATTGAAATAAAATGAATGTGCCGCTGTAAGATTTTTATGAACAGACTGGCTTTTAATTTGGTTGTATAACACAAGTATAAAACCCAGCAACAATACTTTTTTGCCCATCACACGTAAATATAGCCAATAAAAGAACAACGATAAAAGGGCTTGCAAAACATTTTTTTAAAGCTTATTCTTGTGCTTCAAAAATTTAACAAAATGACGTTTTACAAAATAATTTTTATCGCAATTTCGGTATTGGTTTTAAACTCATGCAAATCCAATCAAACTGATATTTACAAGGAGAATGCTGAGGCACATCCGGACACTGTAGCCGCTAAATTAAGTATTCAGTTCGGGTATATCAGTGAGCAATTTGCGGATCTAAGAATCCTCAGGTATGAGATTCCGGGCTTCGATGCTTTAACTCTTCAGCAAAAAGAGTTGTTATATTATTTGTCGGAAGCAGCATTGTGTGGCCGCGATATTGCCTGGGATCAAAATTATAAGTATAATCTCGTTATTCGTAAAACCCTCGAGGCGATTATTAGTGATTATAATGGAGATACAAGCAATGTTGATTTTAAAAATTTCATAGTTTACACCAAGCGAGTTTGGTTTAGCCGAGGCATTCACCACCATTATAGCAGCGATAAGTTTTTGCCGGAATGCTCGCAGGAATATTTTTCCGGATTGATTTTTAAAACGGATATAGGAAAATTGCCTACTCTAAAAAATGAATCAGTTAAGGATTTTACGTTTAGAATACTTCCCTTAATTTTTGATCCTAACATTGCACCTAAAAAAGTGAGTCTTGATGCATCGAAAGATTTGATCACAAATTCTGCCGTTAATTTTTATGAAGGCGTAACGCAAAAAGAAGCTTCCGATTTTTACGGAAAAATGATTGATAAGAATGATTCCACGCCGGTAATGACTGGCCTTAACAGTAAGCTGGTTAAAGAGAATGGAAAAATTGTTGAAAAAATTTGGAAGGTTGGCGGCATGTATTCGGCAGCGATAGAAAAAATTGTTTATTGGCTTGAAAAAGCGGTAAGCGTTTCAGAAAACCCTGAGCAGAAAGATGCCCTCGTTAAATTAATTGCATTTTACAAATCGGGTTCATTAAAAGATTTTGATGAATATAATATTGCTTGGGTAAAAGACATAAATAGTGCTATTGATGTGGTAAATGGTTTTATTGAAGTATATGAAGATCCGTTAGGCAAAAAAGGATCATTTGAATCGGTAGTTTCTGTGAAGGATTTCGAAGCGTCGAAACGAATTGCACTCATTGGAGCTAACGCGCAATGGTTTGAGGATAATTCAACATTAATGCCTCAACATAAAAAGAAAAATGTAAAAGGTATTTCTGCTAAAGTAATTAACGCGGTAATGGAGAGTGGAGACGCTGCCCCAAGCACGCCAATAGGAATTAACTTACCGAACAACGAATGGATTAGGGAAACACACGGTTCTAAATCCGTTAACCTCGGTAACATTGTAGAAGCTTATGATAAGGCAGCAGGTGGAAGCGTAGTAAATGAATTTTATTATAATGACGCCATTAAAAAGAATGTACTCGATTACGCGGGTCTGGCCGATAAATTACATACAGATATGCATGAAGTAATTGGTCATGCAAGCGGACAAATTGAGCCGGGGATTGGCCAACCGCATGAAACACTAAAAAATTACGCGTCTTCTTTAGAAGAAGGCCGGGCCGATTTAGTTGCTTTGTATTATTTGATGGATCAAAAACTTGTGGAGTTAGGCGTAATGCCCTCGTTAGATTACGGAAAAGCTGCCTACGATGAGTACATTACTAAAGGTTTAATGGTGCAATTATGCCGATTAAAATTAGGTGATAATATTGAAGAAGCACATATGCGTAACAGGCAAATGGTTGCTGCATGGGCTTTCGAGAAAGGCAAAGCACAGAACGTTATAGATAAAAAGTTTGAAGACGGCAAAACATATTTTGTGGTAAACGATTATATAAAACTAAAGGCATTGTTTGGGGAACTTCTTAAAGAGATTCAGCGCATAAAATCTCAGGGCGATTACAAAGCGGGAAAAAACCTGATTGAAAATTATGGTGTAAAAGTTGATTTAGCTTTGCATAAAGAAGTACTTGAACGCTACAAAACATTGGCTATGGCGCCTTATCAGGGGTTTATACAACCTAAACTTGTTCCGATAATTGAAAACGGAAAAATAACTGATGTAAAAGTAGAATACCCGACAAACTTTAAAACTCAGATGTTGGAATACAGCAAAAATTACAGTTATTTACCGGCTGTAAATTGATTCTTGGCAATTTTTTTTAAAGTACTATGAATTGTATACTCAATAAATTCAATATTAAAAGGGTACTATTTTCCCAATATTTTTTTGAAAGTTTCTTTTCCTTGTGCAAGGTTTTTTAAATTATTAATTAACATAGATGACCTTTCTATTTTTAATTGCTGGTTTTTAACGGAATTTATGTAATTTAATATGTACCGCTGCATACCCTGTTTTAGTTGATCAAACCTAAATTTTCCTTCCGCATCCTGTTTAAAAAGTTCTTCGAGTTCGTGAGGAACATCCACTCCAAATTCGCTCGTATCCTCGCTTAAAACTAATTGAACTTCATCTCCCAAGTCAGCGTTGAGCTCTTTCATACGTTTACTATTGATGCTGATGTAAGCTTTACCTTTACCTAATGCAATTATGCCGCATTGAAATTTTATAGATTGATTTACTTCACAGTGAAGCCTGTGTTTTCCAATGCCGCCAATTTTATTTACAATGGCAGCAGGTATTTCAAAATAAAAAGTTTTTAAGTAGCTAAGTTTGTAAATGTGGGTTGCAAATGCTAACGGTTTCACTTAAACTTGTATTATATTTTTTAACCTAAATGTGAATTTTCCTTCAATAAAATACACCAAGCTTCATTTGGTTTTCCAACATCTAATAATTTTTTCGCTGCAACATGTTTGTCAAATTCGTTCTCAAAAGTTTTACCATGTTTTTCATTGTACTCTTCTATTTCTAAATGTGTTGGCAATTGTTCAACATTTCCTAACTGCCCTAAATTATTACCCGTTAAAACCGTACTATTTTTTATATCAGTAGGAATTGTATCTACACCAATTCCAATTGTGGTAATTGGTTTTTCTATCTCAAAAAGCGCGTCGCCGTTAGCTCTGCAATACCAATTTCCGCCCATGCGAGCCACGAGGTCAATTTTTTGTTGGTCAATTTTTTTATTTGCATCTAGTACATTTTCATCAATGTGAATTTTTACAATCTCACAAAAAACCAAATTACAGTTCCCAATTTCCTTTATCTCAAAAACTTTGCATTCTAATTGCACTGGGCTTTCCATAACGCGCATGGGCCTGATTAAATCTGACGGTATCGCGGTGAAACCTGCTTTTGTAAATTCGTTCACACCTTTTTCGTACGGACTACTTGTAAGACTCATCTGCTGAACCATGTTATAATTCACAATATTAATTACGCATTCGGGCACTGCTTTCACATTCAAATGTGTGTCTTTCGCTTTTCCGCTTCGTCCGCTTAAGTTGGGCGAAAAAATAGCAATAGGTGGCTTAGCCGAAAAAATATTAAAAAAACTAAATGGAGCTAAATTATGATTTCCATCAATGTCAATTGTACTTGCAAAGCATATTGGGCGTGGGCCAATTGCGCCTAATAAATACTGGTGAAGATCTGGGGTTGTCAATTCGGCAGGTGTTAAACTCAGCATATTTTTATTTTAATTCGTTTATCTCTTTAATCTTAAACCCTAATATCCGTTCCTTATCTTATCAATCATATACGGACTTCCAAAAATTTCACTACACGTAACTGCTGCACTAACGGTTACGCCCATTACCCCATGTAAATTAAGGCTTTGTCCTGTGAGTAGCAGATTTTTTATTTTAGTGCGCGGAGTAATAAAAGATTTTAAGGGTTCATTATAATCTTTGATGATGCCATACAGCGTTCCGTCTTTTGTTCCAATATAATCGCGGTAAGTTACAGGCGTTGCGCATGTGTAAGATTGAATGCAACTACGCAGGTTTGGCATACGCTCATCAAAACACGACAAAAGTTTTTCCGCTTTTTCCGTTTTAAATAATTCATAATCATCGCCACGATAATTTTTATTATTTGGAATTACGTTCTTTGTATCGTGCCATTTGGCGCAATCATCGTAACGCATATAAGCCATAGCTGTAAAGTTTTCAATAAATTCGGGTGTTCTGGTTGACGTTGTTCCAAAAAAGGCTACGGTTTCCGGCCAGGTTTCTTCGGTGTAAAAAGGCCCTGTCCAAATATCTGGTTGTAAGCTATGATAAATATTATGATTCATATGCGGCATACTGCCGGGTTTTGTAACCACATTTACTAAAAACGACGACACCGTATTTTCCAACGCGTTTATCCTGTTTCTGTAGGCCGAACGTAATTGTGGGCCTTCAATCATTTCAAGAGTTTTTGTAATATCAATTGCGGAAATAAATAGTTTTGCTTCAACACGTTCGCCATTACTTAATTCTACCGCCTCGATTTCGCTTCCGGCAAACCTGAACTTTACTGCTTCGCTGTAGTTTAAAATTTCGCCGCCCAACTGTTTAATATTGTTGCTCAAAATTTTTGCAATTTGCGAGCTTCCGTCAACGCACCTGTAAGCGCTTTCAATATAAGAATTCACTACTAACGCATGCACGTAAAATGGCGTTACGCCAGCTTTTCCGGCATAAAGCATATTACTGCCGCTTATTACCTGCTGCAATTTGGCATCACTAAAAATCGAATTTATTACTGTCCTCGAATCAATATCAAGGTACCAACCATTAGTCACATCTTTTTTTTCTCCAGATAAATTATACAACGGAAACGCGTTGCAAACTTCTTGTATTTTGCCAATATAAATTTCTAATGCTTTTCGCTCGTGCGGGAATTTTTCGGATAAACGTTCTATAAAATTTTGGTAACCTTGTGCATGCGGATAAATTTTGTCATCACCTTTAAACGAAATAATATCGTAACCATCCTCGTCAAGCTTTTGCAATTTTAATTCTTTCATTAAACCAAAATATTTAAAATACTGGTTTAAGTTTTGGCCTTCATCTAAGCCTCCAATATAATGTACTCCCGTATCAAAAATGGCTTTGTCGCGGCTGTAAATTTGTAACGATCCACCAATTTGCCTGTTTTTTTCGAGCACGCAAACCTTCATTCCTTCCCTTGCCATTATGTATGCAGTGCATAAGCCCCCAAGCCCGCTACCTATAACTATTGCGTCGTATTTCATTGTTTAATGTTGTAAGTATAGCAAATATTTGGCAACTTTAAGGTACGACTTTCCGTGTACTTTCTTATGTTAAAGCCATAGAAAA
>JAYTBK010000538.1:0-2341 GCA_043737035.1 Bacteroidota bacterium
AATTCCTGTGCCTGCGCATTAAATAATACTAATAAATTCGCAGCCGTCCGAAATTTTCAAATTTTAAACAACTTATACGGTAGATTCAGCCCAATTAGAGCCATTATCGATCCAATTGCGCTACACTTTGGAAAACCTAACAGAAACCAACACAGGGGAGAAAAAAGTCCTTTCCTTGAAATTAAACGAAGTTGAAGAAGAATTCTTTAATCTACGTAAAAGGCACGCAATTGGGGCAGTAAGTTTGGATATTTCTGAGGAATTTTCCACCGAAATGAAGGTTCGAAAAGAGAAGCTTTTGGGTGACCTTGAAAAGCTCGACCAAAAATCATCGAACCCTAAAGAATTGATACATTTTACTTGCAAATTATCCGCTGATCTCGTACCTGTTTGGGCTTTGGGCAATTATTACCAAAAATAAATTTTTCAAAATACGGTATTTCCTAAAAGTTTGGTCTATGATTCAAAAATAGAGCATTATCGAACCCCGATTGTAAATGATGCGATTGGCTGTGTTGCCCAAACATCGAACATCTTAGAAGAAATAAAAAAGCCGGATTCTCTAAATTTATTAGAAAAGTCCGGCATCGTACACATGAAGGGACTCGAACCCCCACCCTTGCGGACCAGATCCTAAGTCTGGCGCGGCTACCAATTACGCCACACGTGCATTACAAACGTAAATATACGAAATTTTATAAAAACGAGAAGAATTCCGGTCAAAAAACTCTGAAAATCACTTATATTTTTTTAATTTGTGCCCTAATAAATATATAACCATGTACGGAAAATTTCAGGAACATTTACAATCCCAATTAAACGAAATAGAGCAAAACGGTTTATTTAAAAAAGAACGCATAATCATTACGCCTCAGGGCGCCAGTGTTAAAGTAAGCGATGGTAAGGAAGTTATAGTTTTTTGTTCAAATAATTATTTAGGATTATCATCTCATCCAAAAGTTATTGAGGGTGCAAAAAAAGCGCTGGATACACACGGTTTCGGAATGTCATCGGTTCGTTTTATTTGTGGTACCCAAGACATCCACAAAATATTGGAAAAAAAGATTTCAGACTTTTTAGGGCAAGAAGATACTATCTTATATGCTGCTGCTTTTGATGCCAATGGCGGGGTGTTCGAGCCATTATTTGGCGAAGAAGATGCCATTATATCAGATGAATTAAACCACGCTTCTATTATTGACGGGGTGCGCTTATGTAAGGCGCAACGTTACCGTTACAAAAACTGCGACATGGCCAGTTTGGAAGAACAGTTAATCAAAGCACAGGCGCAACGCTATAGGGTTATCGTTACAGATGGGGTATTTAGCATGGATGGTTTTGTAGCTCCTTTGGATAAAATTTGTGATTTGGCAGATAAATATAATGCCTTGGTAATGGTTGACGAGTGCCATGCTTCAGGATTTATTGGCAAAACTGGTCGTGGCACTATTGAATTAAAAAACGTAATGAACCGGGTTGATATTATAACAGGAACATTAGGAAAAGCTTTAGGTGGCGCTATGGGCGGTTTTACATCAGGTAAAAAAGAAATGATTGATATTTTAAGACAACGTTCTCGTCCTTATTTATTTTCAAATTCATTAGCACCCAGCATTGTAGGGGCAAGTATTGCCGTGTTTGATTTGCTGAGCGAAACCACCGAATTGAGAGATACGTTAGAAAATAATGTTACTTACTTTAAAACAGGCCTACGCAAAATTGGTTTAGAATTTAAAGAAGGTGATTCAGCGATAGTACCAGTGATGTTATATGACGCGAAACTTTCTCAGGTGTTTGCCGATAAATTATTACAGGAGGGGATTTATGTGATCGGGTTTTTCTTTCCGGTTGTTCCTAAAGACCAGGCACGTATTCGTGTGCAATTATCTGCAGCACATACTAAAGAGCATTTGGATAAGGCTCTTATAGCTTTTGAAAAGGTTGGTAAGGAATTGGGGGTTATTAAATAATTTTGATTTGGGCGTGCCGGCGCAAAATACAGGCGCCGTCGGGCTGTTGCTACAATCTTTTGCAAGATACAGGCAAAAGGATTTTCGCTTGCATCCCTCACACTGGACTTGTGGCAAAATCAAACCATAAGTTTCAAATTTAAAGTAACCCCGCGTGAGGGATTGAGGCTTTGCCTGAGCTCTTTTAATTTGTCCCGGAGGACAAGTAAAAAGCGAGTGCCGAAAGCCCCGCCCTCAGCGACACGCCCCCTATAATTAATCTTTAATTAATCCTAAAGTATAATCAATAGATCCTCACTTCTGTAGCTCCGTAACCGTAATCTTTATAGGAAGCATCGTAAAACTCAATATCATCAACTGTTTTTAAAATT
>JAYTBK010000539.1:0-5986 GCA_043737035.1 Bacteroidota bacterium
AAGCAGCCGATTTGGCGATGCTATCGCAAGGATTATTGAAAGGCGAAGAACTGACTAGGTTTATTAAACGCAGTGTGGAAATGATTAATTAAATTTTAAACACAGAGAATAAAGTTTAGGAGTACACAGAGTTATTGTTTCTACTCTGTGTACTCTTTTCTCCTTAGCTCGGTGTATAAGATTTCTAATAATATAATTATACCTTTAATAAAATTAATACATGGAAAATCAAAATCCGGAGAATCAACTTAACATCGAACTTTCTGAAGAAATTGCAGAAGGTATTTATTCGAACCTTGCTATTATTACACACTCACCAACTGAGTTTGTGGTCGATTTTATTAAAGTGATGCCGGGCGTACCAAAGGCAAAAGTAAAATCACGTATTGTTTTAACGCCGCAACACGCAAAACGTTTAATGAAAGCGTTAGCCGAAAATGTTCAGAGATTTGAATCGCTGCACGGTAAAATTAAAGATGCGGAAATGAACGCACTTCCACTAAACTTTGGCGGACCAACCGCACAGGCCTAGTGATTTTTTCTACTTTTTTTAAGGAGTGATGTTTACTCATATTTGGTTTGCGTGAAGGATTGAATGAAAATCCTTTTGCTTTTTCTGCAAAAGATTGAAATGGAAAGCCTGACGGCTCTGTTTTTCGCAAGCCGGCACGCGCTAAAATTGAAAAGGTTCTTTAAAATATTTATAAAACTGTGTTATCACAAAACACAACAAAAAAGCTGCACTTTACGCCCAGCTTAAATGATGATTGCAAAAAATTTAGGTACAAGCTAAAAAATTAAATTTAAACTACACAACGAGTTTCTTATAGCGCGGTCTTTTAGGCTCCACGTTCCCTAAACGTTTTTTACGGTTTTCTTCGTATTCGCTGTAACCGCCTTCAAACCAGTAAACGCTGCTATCGCCTTCAAATGCTAAAATATGCGTGCAAACGCGATCTAAAAACCATCTATCGTGACTAATAATTACAGCACAACCGGCGAAGTTTTCTAGGCCTTCTTCCAATGCGCGTAAAGTATTTACGTCCAAATCATTTGTAGGCTCATCCAACAACAACACATTGCCTTCGTTTTTTAAAGCCATGGCCAAATGTAAACGATTACGTTCGCCACCCGATAATACACTAACTTTTTTTCCCTGATCGCTGCCAGCAAAATTAAAACGAGAAATATAAGCTCTCGCATTCATCGCTTTTCCGCCAAGGGTAATATTATCTAGGCCTCCGCTTAACACATCGTACACCGTTTTATTTGCCTCCAGCTCTTTATGTGTTTGATCGACGTAAGATATTTTTACCGTTGGTCCAACCTTAAACTCACCGCTATTAGGTGTTTCTTCACCCATAATCATTTTAAACAGTGTTGTTTTACCGGCACCGTTTGGCCCAATGATACCAACAATTCCGGCAGGGGGTAATTTAAAATTTAATCCTTCATATAATAATCTATCGCCAAAACCTTTTGATACACCCAAGGATTCAATAACTTCATTACCAAGGCGCGGACCGTTAGGTATAAAAATTTCGAGTTTTTCTTCTTTATCTTTAATATCCTCATTCATCATTTTATCGTAGTTATTTAAACGGGCTTTTTGTTTTACGCCACGACCTTTCACTCCCGCCCTAACCCAATCAAGCTCGCGCGCTAAAGTTTTTTGGCGCTTGCTTTCCGTTTTTTCTTCTTGTTTTAAACGATTTCCTTTTTGCTCAAGCCATGATGAGTAATTTCCTTTCCATGGAATGCCTTCTCCACGATCAAGCTCCAAAATCCAACCGGCCACATTATCAAGAAAATATCGATCATGCGTTACAGCAATAACAGTTCCTTTATAGTTTTGTAAGTGTATTTCTAACCAGTCAACACTTTCAGCATCTAAGTGATTGGTTGGCTCATCAAGTAATAAAATATCCGGTTCTTGTAACAACAAACGACATAGGGCAACGCGGCGGCGCTCACCACCCGACAACGTTTTTATAGGTGTATCACTTTCGGCACATCGTAACGCATCCATCGCCCTTTCCAAACGTGCATCTAAATTCCAAAGATCGTATTGATCAATCAAATCCTGTAACTGTGCCTGTCGATTGATGAGTTTATCCATTTTATCCGGATCGTTCAAAATTTCTTCGTCCATGAATTTGTTGTTCACCTCTTCAAATTCATTCAAAATGTCAACATGTTTTTGTGCACCTTCCCGCACTACTTCAATCACAGTTTTAGTTTCGTCGAGCTTTGGTTCCTGCTCCAACAAGCCAACTGTATAGCCCGGCGACTGATGAATTTCGCCGAGATAATCTTTGTCCAAACCTGCCATTATTTTTAGTAAGGAAGATTTACCGGAACCATTAAGCCCAAGCACGCCAATTTTTGCGCCATAGTAAAAAGATATATATATGTCTTTTAAAACTTGTTTTTGGGGTGGATGTATTTTTGATACATTTACCATACTATAAATAATTTGTCTTCCTATTTCTGACATTTTTTAAAATTTTTAAGTGGATAAAGTTAAGAGAAAAATATAATGTTGATGCGTATTTTAAAGGATATTATAGAATTAAAAATTTAACCTTTCGGGAAATAAACCTGATGTTTTTCGTTGAACATCCGAATGTATTTGGTTGCATAATCTTTTTTCTGCTTTCTGCTTAACTGTGAGAATTCTTTAAGCACGGCATCATCTTTTTTCAAATATTCCTCAAGTTGTTCAATGCTAAATGGTGTAACTTCGCCGCTGTAAAAGTCAAACAGAAACTGGCGTATTTCTTTGGTTTTCATCTGTGTACTTCCAATGGGCGCATTCATAAAAGGATCATAGCTTGGTGAAAAATTTACTACTTCCACCGTGCCAATAAAATTACTAATAGCGCCAAATACCGGGATCCGATAAAAATTTTTATCGAGGTTAATAAAGATGATATTATTTTGACAATAGCCCCACACTTTTTCCGATTTTATTTTGCTAACTGTGCCGTCCCTTTCCGTGTATTCAATAAAGTCCTCTTCAATTAATTTACTGTAAAAATCGAGCTGATCTTTATTTATTTTAGTAATAACTTTCTCTTTTGGTATCGGCCAGTTGAAGCGAAACTCCTGATAATTGAGGTATAATCCTTCATACAACCGAAAATCTTTTGAAAAAGCGATTGAATCCTGCGCAGGCAAAATTTGTGCAGCATGCAATATGACTAATAAGCAAAAGACCAACCGCCCCATTTTGTAAATATCTAAAATATTTGTAACTTACTGTGATTAAATATTTCATGCAATGCGATTTTTTACATTATTTATAACGTTATTAATTAGTATGACTTTTGCCGCGCAAAGTGTGTTTAATACAACGCTCCTTCAAAAAATAGAAGAAGGAAATATATCACAAAAGTTAAAAGTATTTGTGCTTTTAAACCCAAACACTGAAATAGAGCAAAATAGTTTTCCTGATCTTGACGTTCATTACAAAGTGGGAAATATTTATTGCGCCACTACTTCTCTTGAGACAATAAAACTGTTGGGGAAAATTAAAAATGTACAAAGGGTTGAATTCAGTAATCATCACTATGAATTAATGGGCGACACGTGCATGGTGCGTAACCGGATAAAAAGTATAAAGCTGGGGCTGACGCCGTTAGTGCAGGCGTACGATGGTACCGGCGTAATAGTTGGAATAATAGATAGCGGTACTGATTTTAACCACCCCGATTTTAAAGATGCAAGTGGCAACAGCAGAATAAATTATTTGTGGGACATGAATAAACCGTTAGCGATAAATACACCTACTACGTTTGGCTACGGTCAGGAATGGAATAACATTGAAATTGACAATGGCCAATGCACACATGATGACCTTGCCAGCTATGGCCACGGCACCGCGAGTTCCGGCATTGCAGCGGGTAATGGTTTAGCTATTAATCATTTTGAAGGGGTTGCTCCTAAGGCGGATATTATAGTTGTTGCGCTCGACTTTAATGATCCTAATCACACGATCGCCGATGCGGTGCAATATATTTTTGATAAAGCACAACAAGTAAATAAACCCGTTGTTATTAACGCTAGTGTGGGCGATTATTATGGAAGCCATGATGGAACCGACCTGGAAGCACAAATTATTGATAATATGATTACAGCCCAACCCGCTCGTGCGCTAGTAGCCTCGGCCGGCAACGCCGGAAATGTACCTTTCCATTTAGGTATCAATGTTACAACAACCGATACAAATTTTACGTGGATACAAAAAACAGGAACTATTACCAATGATATGTACGCGGATACAAGTGAAATAAAAAATGTAAAATTTAGCATTGGCGTAAATAATTTATCCTTTAATGATTTAGGTGCCATGCCATTTAGGCAATACAACTACGCGTTAAATAGTACAAAAAGCGACACAGTATTTCACAACGCCCAACGCATTGGAATTATTGAAAATACGGCAAGCATCAATACATTTGGAGTTTACCAATTATCTATAAAAATAATTCCGGATAGTAATAATTATTATTGGAGAATGCAGTTTACAGGGTCTGGCAGAATTGACTCTTGGAATTTTGATTACCTTACTAACGGTTTGCCCACTGCCTCACAATATGCAAAAATGCCTTTTTACCGAAAAGCGGATACGTTGCAAACCATCGTTAGCAGTTTTCAGTGTAGTGCAGAAGTAATAACTGTTGGGAATTACGTTAACCGAAACCGTTATACCGATGTAAATGGAAACAACCAATTAATAGCTGAAATTCCGGGTGAAATAGCCGCCAGTAGTAGTATAGGCCCTACTCGCCGCAACATGGTAAAACCTAACATTACAGCCTCCGGAGCAACTATACTAACAAGCGCTGCATTAGGGTTACTTCCAAATTTAATTGCAAATGCACCGCAAGTGGTTGCCCAAGGTGGATTCCATATAACAGCCGGCGGCACATCGGCTTCAAGCCCTGTAGTTGCAGGTTTTGCAGCCTTATACTTACAAAAAAAACCAACGGCAACCAACAGAGAAATAAGAGACGCAATAATTAACTGCGCGTATAACGATGTTTTTACCACAACACTACTACCCAACAACCGCTGGGGCTACGGCAAATTAGATGGCTTTAAATCCATGACTTGTTCAACTAAAAATACGAATTTAGAACATGTTAATGTTGCAACGCGGTTCAGTGTGCACCCCAATCCTGTTGCGGATGAGGCGTTAGTGACTTTTGAAAATAATTCGTTAAAACGTTTAAAATTATTCGACGCAAATGGTTCTTTGGTTTTAAGCGAAAATGCAAACGGAAAACATTATACCTTTAAAAAAAATAATCTGGCACCAGGATTGTATTTACTGATGATTGCGGATGGAACTGAAATTTATAAACTCAAAATTATAATTATATAAAATAAACGTAAAACACACTATTTTTAATTTCCGCACGTTTTATAGCTAATGAAACTTTTTTTAACCTGTTTACTATTTATTTTGTTTGCTTTATACGCAAACGCGCAATCGGGTAAACGAACATTTAAACAACATGAAGTTGGAGTTTTGTTGGGCGGTTCGTATTACATTGGCGACATTAATCCGCGGAAGCAATTTAACGGAACACAGCCGGCGGGCGGCATTTTATACCGGTTTACTCCAAACTACCGTTATGCTTTTAAAGCCTGCATAAATTTTGGAAATATAATGGGCGATGATTCACAAAGCGAAGACGCGGATCAGTTGCAACGAAATTTAAATTTTAAATCACGCGTAACTGAATTTAATCTTATCGCCGAATTTAATTTTTTAGAATACCGGATAAGTAACGATAAATATAAATTTACAAGCTATATATTTTTGGGCGCGGCGGTGTATAAATTCAATCCGCTTGCGCAGATAAACAATCAATGGATTGCAGTGCAACCATTACGTACAGAAGGCCAAGACAAACGTTATAAACTTACACAAATGTCAATTCCGTTTGGTATTGGCGTAAAGATGAACGTATCAAAA
>JAYTBK010000540.1:0-2332 GCA_043737035.1 Bacteroidota bacterium
GCTTCGGAAACCCAAATACTATCCATTGTACTACAAAGCCAGTTACAGTTGCAAATATATTAAAATTTACACCAGTGGCTCCACTGTTAACTGGTTTGTGTGCTCTTTTATAAGATCTTTAATTAAAATATTGCCTTTTGATGTATTCATCACCTCATCCATGTCTTTCATTAGGCTTTGCACAATTTGCAATTCTTTGTTGTCTTCCATTGGCAACGCGTTCACACCTTTCTCATCCAGCTTATCTAAAATATATTTTACAGTAATTTTACTATCTGTAATGCCCGGTTGGTAACCAACTTCTTCGCTTTTTATTTTTACTTCATTAAACACGCCGGTTTCCGTAAAATCAAAAATTATTTTGCGCGCCAGCCTCACCGGTAAATCCAGTTTCTTGGCAATATCCATTGCGGTAAAAGGTTCGTACCCTTTTTCGAAATTAGTTACGACATGGTTTGCAATTAACAATGCAATTACCTGTTTGTAACGAATACTTATATTATTAATATCATTTTCCAATTCATAATGATCTACATTTTGATTTGCAAACGTAAGCTCCGCGCCAAACATTACTACAAACCAAGAGTACTGTATCCATATTAAAAACAAAGGCAGCGCTGCAAAACTTCCGTAAATTGTATTATAACTTGTTACCCCAATTTGTGATGAAACATAAGCCCACTCAAGCAATTCAAAAAAAATGGCCGCAACCAACGCACCAACTGCGGCGCTTTTAAAATTCACTTTGGTATTTGGCAGTGCCATATAAAGAAAAATAAACATGCCCCAAATCAATGAAAATGCAAATAACTTTAGTAAAATAAATCCGATTGGGCTCAACAAAGAAAATCCTGAAAAAATGCTATCAATGCCAGTTTTTAACCCGATGGTTAAACTGCCTGAAAGTATAATAAAAATGGGTGCGATTAACATGATGGATAAGTAATCTGTAATTTTTCGTGTCCAGATTCTGTCGCGTTTTATTTCCCATATTTCATTAAAGCTGTTTTCAATGCTGCCCAACAATTTCATCACCGACCATAATAATAAGATAATTCCAATGCCTGCTATTAAACCACCCCGCGTATTATCTAACATTTTATTGGCATATACAAATGCTTGATTGAGTATATCCTGCTGTTCGGAAAAATCATTTAGCAATATTTGTTGCAGGTTTTCTTGTAGGCCAAAGCCTTTTGCTACAGCAAAGGCCAGCGCAATAATGGGTACAATAGAAAATAATGTAAAATAGGTTAGTGCGTTAGATTTGAGCATACATTTATCCTCGTTAAAACCTTTAATGGCAAGTGCAAAAATGCGGAGTTGCTTTAAAAAGAATCCCTGCTTTTTATCCATTTTATCTAAGCGAACCCGCCATAACTTGTGGTTTAAAAAATGAGTTGTTCTTTTAAATGTAGTAATTACGTTAGGCATAAATGCGAGTTAAACTTTAAATATAATTAATCCAATTTGTCTTCTAATAATTCTTTACGAAGTTCACGCGCGGTTTTAGTGCTTCCATCATGACTCCAACCCGGCGGACCAAAAACATACATCAATTTATTTTTTAAAGTGGTTTGTTTTTTCAGGTCTGAAAATATATTTCTCCACTCGTGAAAAACCATATGAATCGGGTGTTGTGATTTTAAATTTGTTGTTAGCCCATATTTTACTTCTTCTTCTTCTTCCTTGGCAAAGGTTCCAAATAAGCGATCCCATATTATAAAAACCATTCCCATATTTTTATCGAGGTATTTTATATTGCTGGCGTGATGGACCCTGTGGTGCGATGGGGTGGATAAAATCAATTCTACGAAACCAAGCTTTCCAACTGTTTTTGTATGAATTAATATTCCATAAATTTGAGTTGCCGCATACATAAACACGGTATCTAATGGATCGAATCCGAAAAGTGATAACGGAATGAAATATATAAATCTGTAAAGAGGCTGAAAAACTGATGAACGAAAGCCTACAGTTAAATTAAACTCTTCTGAGGAGTGATGCGTTATATGCACTGCCCAAAAAAAACGGCAATAATGATCAACCCGATGCAACCAGTAAAACATAAAATCCTGCGCAACTAAAAGAGCGCCCCAATATAACACTGGATGTATTAATTTATCAATGCCGGTAAATTTAAATTGATAAAAATAAAAAAGGACGAATAAACAAACTCCACGTATCAGCAAATCGAGCGAAAAATTAAGTACAGAAAGGTAAACGTTTGCCAAAAGCCCTTTTGTTGAGTAATATTTTTTTTCGTGCCAGTAACTATAAAATATTTCTACGCCTATAATAATGGCGTAAATAGGTATTGAAAGTTTTAATA
>JAYTBK010000541.1:0-5955 GCA_043737035.1 Bacteroidota bacterium
CCACTGATACCGTCTTAGCTTCCACAGGAACCGTAGCACCACTTAATGAAAAATGAGGTTTACAGTTGCTTAATGCAAAGCCGGTGAACCCAACACACATTATCCTAAAAACGAATTTCAACATCAAACAAATTTATAAATTTTAACTGCCACTCTTGGTTATTTTTTTCTAAAATTTCAATCCTAAATTAAATACAACGCCATGTTGTACTTTTTTAGATGACTGATAACCTATCACATAATCAATGCGTAGTATTTGAAATATTCTTTCCACGCCGAAATTAATTTCATAGTAGCCGTTTAATTTATCGTTATACAATGTGTGGCCGCCAATTACCTCCTGCCAACGCATTTTTTTTAGCAGTGGAATCTTATTAAAAATAAATCCGTTGAAATGGTGCTCGGCATGTGCCTCGGTATACCAGTTATTTGTGCTGTATATATAATATGGCAATACTTTAAACGAATTTAAATAATCGGTGCTTTGATATATTGTTTGATTACCTTCAAAATGTTTGTAATCCATAAACTGCATATTTTTATTACTTAAAAAATATCCGGCTTTCAAGCGGTAACTTATTTGGCCTGCAAGCCCTAACCGCAGTTTATCAGAAATTAAAATCTTTACCACATCGTAATTTGCAGTGGTGTTTAAGGTTGGAATAGCCTTGCTGTAAGCAATGTTGATACTCGGATATTTACTGCCGGTAATAACTTTTTCATTTGGTTTTGTATCGTACTTTTGTTTAAAGCGAATGCCAAATCCTACTTCCACTAAAAAAGCATTACACACAGTAAACGATGGTTTGTCGTTGCCCGGGTTTCGAGGATCGTTGCTGCTGAACAAAACCGATTTATCGTCTATCCATAAGTCGTTGGCTGTGTTTACTAAACTGCTTCGTTCTGCATATTCGGTGTTAAAATTAAATGTTACGCCGTTTATGATTTCACGTCCGTAGCTAAAGGCTGCAAACGTTTTTTTATAGAGCTTCATATAATTTTGATTGAGCAGCAACGTGTAAGCACTATTAACTGTAGGATTTATTCCTTCTTCTTTAGTAAACTGCGTTGCCGTAGAACCTATTTTTATCCGGAATACTTCAAATTTTTTAGGGTTATTTAAATATTGCCAGCTTCCAGTTCCACTACATAAATAATTAGAAAATCCGTATCGCGCGCTCGCATTAAACGTATGTTTCCGGTTATCATCGTAATTTTTTTCAATGTTTATTCCTATTGATGCGTTTACACCTTCCACCGTGTTATATTGAATTCCCGAATTTAAAATGCCGCTTGTAAGCAACGAAAAACCACGCTTGATGTTATTACACGTGTAGCCCAAAATTAAATCTGACGAATTAAATTTATTTCCAATTTTGTCCAAACTGTCTTTATACCGGTCTGAATTTTCAATTAACGCAATGCTGTCTTTTTTTACGTAATCTGTTTTTTCTTCTTCTGTTAAAGGCACGGGGCGAGTTGTAGTCCAATAAGTTGAATCCTTTTTATTGGCATCATCCTGAATCACCAATACTTCATTTTTAAAAAAGTTTTTCGGAAAAACCGGATGCAAATTATATTCAGAAAATAAAACGTTAAAGTATCCGTTCCCTTCAAAACCCATTATTTTAAATGTAAACTGCATATTAAATCCTGTTTGCATCCACACTGTATCGTTAACCGGAGAGTTTATTTGTTTAAATTGAAGCGTATCTACAAACTTAATTTTGGCCTCCTTCGTGATAAACAAATCTAAGCTATGCACGCGCCAAGTATCTTCCTGAATATAAATAATTCCGTTAAAACATGGGTCGGTTGAGCGCCTTGGTGTTACACGTATTTTGTTAAGCATTTTTCCATCTTCGTAAGTAGTGCCCAAAAGTTTGTATTTATAAGATAGAAACGCGTTTTGACTGATAGGAGAAATGAAAGGCCGATCGCTTAAATTTTTTAAACTGATTAAATTTTCGTAAACATTAAATTTAAGATCGTTTACCTGATTAAAACTAAATGCTTTATTATCGCCACTTACCCGGCTCGAAAACATAATTTCTTTTTCGTTATCAGGCTTTTGCCACGAGTATTTCGATTCACTTTCACTTAAATAGATTACACCAATGAGTGATGAATCAATTTGATTACCCGGGCCCGAAATTTTATTTATTAATTTAGCCATTTTTTCGGGATACGCCGTAAGCCTCTGCAAACCTTTAATGTATGCTTTACACGAATACGCATTCACTTCATTTAAATAAGTTTTACGTTTTTTAATTGCCTGTTTAATAACCGCGTTTGCAGGGTCACTTCCGGTATTAACCACAACCTCTTTTAATTCATAACTTTCAGGATTGAGAACCGCGTTTTGAATAAAATTAGCTTCCAGCAAAATATTTTGAGTGAGTTTTTTATAACCAACGTATTGAAAGATGAGCTGATAATTACCGGGTAATAATTTTAAAGAATAATATCCTTCCGAATTTGCGTTAGTGCCCATTGTAGTGCCTTTAACTAAAACTGACGCAAAAGCCAGTGTCTCGTTTTGTGTTCCGGATATTTTACCGGAAACTATGAACGTTTGACCCAGGCAAATCCCTGCAAAAATGTTAACCGATACACAAAAGAAAAATTTCATTTTTACAAAGTGATAGTAATAATAACATTTTTTTGGTACAATTTAAAACACACCGATTTTTTATAGCTTATATTTAGTCAAAAATAAATTCGATTATGAGTGATGATGCTTTAACAATTTTAGTAATTGAAGACGAGGATTTTATTTCGAGTATGATTGCCCGTTCTTTAAAAGACGAAGGTTATAACGTAATTATTACCAGCGATTTTAAAAGTTCGCTAACGGTTTTGGGAACCGGCGCGATAAACTTGGTTATATCCGATGTGATGTTGCCTTTTACAGGCGGGCTTGATATTGTAGAATTTATAAGGAACCACCAAAACATTTCAAAAACGCCAGTAATATTGGTCACCGGAATGGATAAAGATGTTTTAGATGCAAGCCTTGTTAAAGCGGATATTATTATGCCAAAACCATTTGAAATGCTTGCTTTGGTTGATAAAGTAAACCAACTCCTTGGTAGAGAAATATAGTTCGGCTATTACGAATTTATTGGTTACTCGGTTTTATGTTGTGAATCAAATTAAATAAACCAACACCCGCTTAATAAAATAAGCATATTATTTCTTTTTTATTTTCTTTTTATTATAAGTCACCGTAGCACTTATAAAAGTCATATCAATTAACGGTACTTTAACCCACTCACTCATTACGCTTACGCGGAAGAGTAAATCGGTTGATCCAAACAATGCCGGTGCCGCACCAATATTCATCGTTGTGTCTGATGAATAAATACACTCGAGCGCCACCACAAAATCATCAAATACTTCAATGTTTTGTTTTGTAAGATCAATAGTATGAACTTCAGTTTTACCGATGGCTTTTATAATAATTCCTTCGCGTAAAACGTTTTCCGAATTAATAAATTTAACTACACCCAGCGGCGTAATCATTCGCTTTAGCGTTTTTCCTTCCACATAAATGTTAACCCTATAAATTGCAGTATCTAACGGCTTAACACATGTTTTAAACTGAATTTTATCAATAAATGTTTGATGGCCTTTATTGATACTGATTCTGTTGCCAAGTTCTATGCCAATTGATTTATCGTTTAACCCTTTTTCTTTGGCAATGCGTTTGGATGCCGTGTCATTCATCACAATTTTTCCCATTGTAATGCAATCGAGTTCAGCTACGTTTTTACTACCTAAAGTACGCACCTCAAACTCATTTGGCCTCACAACTGTAGTAGCTAAATTATATACAGCTTCTGTTAAGTGGATGGGAACTTTTGTTTGACAATGCAATTTAAAATTTTGAAAAGTAAAGTAAATGGTTTGATACCCGATACATGAAATTTGTAAGGTGTCAGTTTCTTTTTCGCCTGTTACTTTAAACGTAAAATTTCCTTCGTCATCCGTAATAAAACCAAATGCTTTGGCAGGAATTCCAATATTTACATACGGAACGCCCCGCTCATCCTTATCTTTAATCGAGCCTGCAAGTGTTTGCGAGTTTATGATGTCAAAACTTAAACACAAAAAAATGATGGCGATATATTTCATCGTTCTAATCTTTGTTTTTCTTACGGAAATAAAATGAAACAGGCACACCATGAAAATTAAAATTTTCGCGAAATTTATTTTCTAAAAATCGTTTGTAAGCTTCTGTCAAGTATTGCGGTGAGTTGCAAAAAAATACAAAGGCACAAGTATTTTTAATTTGAGTAACGTAATTAATTTTTACAATTTTTCCTTTGTTTGCCGGCGGAGAAAAATGTTCAATTAAAGGCAAAAAATAATCGTTGAGTTTACTGGTAGCAATTTTTGTTGATTTATTTGCGAACACTTCCATCGCAACCTCAATCACTTTCATAATTCTTTGTTTTTCAGTAACTGATGTAAAAATAATTGGGTAATCGCGGAAAGGGGCTGTGCGTGCTCGAATGGCTTCTTCCATGTGCTTGGTTGTCATGGTTGATTTTTCTTCAATAAGATCCCATTTGTTTATTACCACAACAAATCCTTTATGATTTTTTTCAATAAGATGGATGATATTTAAATCCTGCGATTCAATTCCTTGCGTTGCATCAATCATCAACACGCATACATCCGAATTTTCAATAGCATTAATCGTACGCATCACACTATAAAATTCAATGTCCTCGTGTACCTTTGCTTTTTTCCGCATACCGGCCGTATCGATCAATAAAAAATCGTGGCCAAACTTGTTATACCGCGTGTGAATTGTATCGCGCGTGGTTCCTGCAATAGCGGTTACAATATTTCTTTCTTCACCCAAAAGCGCGTTGGTTAGCGATGACTTACCAACGTTTGGACGCCCTACAATAGCAATTTTAGGCAAACCACTATCGGCTATTGCGCCCAAATCTTCAGGAAACGATTTTACAATTGCATCTAATAAATCGCCTGTGCCACTGCCACTATTAGACGAAATACAAAAAGGATCGCCTAAACCAAGACTATAAAATTCGGCAGCATAAGAATTACGTTCACTATTATCAACCTTATTCACTACTAAAAAAACAGGCTTCTCGCTTTTGCGTACAATTGCCGCAACATCTTTATCAAACTGCGTTACCCCGTCGGTGATATCCACCATAAACATAATGGTAGTACTTTCATCAACTGCAATTTGAACTTGTTTTCGAATTTCGCCTTCAAAAATATCGTCGCTTCCTTTAATGTATCCGCCGGTATCAACTACCGAAAACTCCACACCGTTCCAATTAGATTTTCCGTAATGGCGGTCGCGCGTTACACCGGGTTCGTCATCTACAATGGCTTCGCGTGTTTCTGTTAATCGGTTAAAGAGGGTTGATTTCCCAACATTGGGGCGACCAACAATGGCTACTAAATTTGGCATATTGCCGCAAAGGTAGTAAAATTAAGCTATAGGCGAAAATGTATTGCGCAACTCAACCATAAGATTGCTCTTATTTTCCTTTTGCACTTTTTATATTACTTACAAAATCATCAAATAAATATCGGGCGTCTAAAGGGCCGGGACAAGCTTCAGGATGATATTGCACCGAAAACGCGGGTTTGTCTTTTAGCCTAATTCCTTCAATGGTTTTATCATTGAGGTTTATGTGTGTGATTTCAATATTTGTATTGTTTCGTACATCATCTTCGTTTATAGTAAAGCCATGGTTTTGCGATGTAATTTCACTTTTACCGGTAATTAAATTTTTCACCGGATGGTTGATGCCGCGGTGACCCGCATGCATTTTATATGTTTTTATTCCTTGTGATTCGGCAAGTAACTGATGCCCCAAACAAATTCCAAAAACAGGTTTATTCGTATTTACGAGTTGCTTCACCAATTCAATTTCATCTTTCATCACACCCGGATCGCCAGGA
>JAYTBK010000542.1:0-5951 GCA_043737035.1 Bacteroidota bacterium
TACAACGACGCAAAAAAATTATCGAATTATTTTCTTCCACGGAAAGACCGATAGGTTGGTATTATTTGGAAGAAAAATATTTTACGTTTTCATTTACTCACCTGCAACCTGATTCTTACTTGTTAAAAACATCCTTCAACGGACCGCTTAAAAAAAATCATTAAAGTTGTTAAGCATTAGTTAATAATAAAAAGCTTTCTAAACTTTAACTTTTCTCCAAAAATTCTTTCACCAATTGATTCGTTAATTTTGGATCCGCTTTGCCTTTTCCCGCTTTCATTACTTCACCTACAAATAAGCCAAGTAAATTGGTTTTCCCATTTTTATATTCGGTAATTTTTTCAGGATATTTTGCTAAAGTCTGATTTACTAATTCCTGTAAAGCCTCTGTATCATTGCTTTGCAGAATGTCTAAATGTTGCGCGATATTTAGAGGCGATTCTTTGGGATGTAGCATTAAGTAAGGAAAAAGTTTTTGAGTAGCCGAAGCATTACTTATTTTTCCTTCATCAATTAACGCGATTAAATCGGCAATAGTTTTTGGAGAGATTTTAAAATGTTCAATTGCAATTGCATTTTCATTTAAATACGATTTAATGCTTCCCATCATCCAGTTGGCCGCTGCTTTATAATTTCTAGTGTGGCAGACTAATTCATTAAAATATAAGGCAATGCCTTTTAAATCGGTTAAGTTGTAGGCATCGTATTCTGAAAGGCCAAAGTTCTTAGTGAATTTTTTAAAGAGATCTCCGGGTAATTCCGGCATATTATTTTTTACTGACTCAATGTAATTTTGCGAAACGAAAATGGGTTGCAAATCGGGTTCGGGAAAATAGCGGTAATCATTGGCGTTCTCTTTACTTCGCAGCGCAAATGTGCTCCCATCATTGGCACTAAAGCTTCTGGTTTCGCCCGCAATAGAATTACCATTTTCTAACAGATCGATTTGTCGTTTAATTTCGTAATCAATAGCGCGTTGTACATTACGGAAGGAATTCATATTTTTCACTTCCACTTTTTTACCAAATTCTTTAGCGTCGTTTAGCATTACCGAAATATTTGCGTCGCAGCGCAACGATCCTTCTTCCATATTTCCATCGCATATATCGAGGTAACGCACCAGTTTTTTTACTTCCGTTAAATAAGCATACGCTTCATCGCTCGACTCAAAATCGGGTTCTGTTACGATCTCTAGCAACGGCGTTCCTGCCCGGTTCAAATCAATTAACGTTTCAAACGGATCAATATCATGCATACTTTTGCCAGCATCTTCCTCCATATGAATACGTGTAAGGCTAATGCGTTTTTCGCGCCCGTCCTTTAACTTAACGTCTACGAAACCTCCAGTACAAATGGGAGTTTTATCCTGCGTTATTTGATATCCTTTTGGTAAATCGGCATAAAAATAATTTTTCCGTGCAAACTGATTTTCTTCCCTGATGTTGCAATGCATTGCCAAACCAAGTTTAACGGCAAACTCAACCGCACGCTTATTTACTTTAGGCAACGTACCGGGATGACCCAGCGTAATTACACTGACATTTGTATTTGGCATTGCGCCATATTCAGCCACATCATTGCTGTATATTTTAGTTTTAGTGAGCAATTGAATATGGCATTCTAACCCAATAACAGCTTTATATTTATTGTATACGGACATTTTTATTTAGAGTTTAAAATTTAGAAGTATTCTTATTCAAAAATTGAAAATTTAAAGATAGGTAATATTCAATAAATGAATTAATTTAGATAGATTGTGCTTTCTGTAATTGAGAGGAATTTAAAACATTTTTTTATAATAATAATTATCTTCTCTATGCTTGAATTTTCAGTAGTCGTTCGCGCACTAATTTTTAAAAAGTTAATTTAATATCATGGGCTCAATCAAGTTTTAAAAGCCTGCATTTTAGTATATTTAAACTGTAAAATAATATTTATTGATCCCTAAAATTACCATAGAAAAAATTGTTGATGCTGCGCGTGTTGAAGATGTTATTGGCGATTTTATAACTTTAAAAAAGCGGGGCGCAAACCTATTAGGTTTATGCCCGTTTCACGGTGAAAAATCCCCTTCATTCACCGTATCGCCGGTTAAAGGAATCTACAAATGTTTCGGTTGTGGAAAATCGGGCACCGCCGTAAATTTTATTATGGAGCATGAAACATTGAGCTATCCGGAAGCCTTAAAATACCTTGCCAATAAGTACGGAATAGAGGTTGTAGAAAAGGAAATAAGTATTGAAGAAAAAGTGCAGCAAAACGAAAAAGAAAGTCTTTACATTGTGATGCAGTATGCGCAAAAATATTTTACTGATCTGTTACTAAAAGACGATCTCGGACGATCGATTGGACTTGGTTATTTTAAAGAGCGCGGGTTTACTCAACCTATTATCGATAAATTTCAGTTGGGATACAGTTCCGACGAACGTAGAAAATTTTCTGAAACAGCAACTAAAAATGGATATAAGCCCGAATACCTAGTTAAAACAGGTATGTCGATTTTGTCAAATACACACGCCGAAGGCAGTGCGGTAACCGTTACTGATATTTTTGATCGTTACACGGGTCGCGTCATGTTTCCGATTCAAAATATTTCGGGTAAGATAATTGGTTTCGGCGGTCGCATACTAAGCAACGATAAAAAACAAGCAAAATACATCAACTCACCGCAGACCGAAATTTACGATAAAAGTAAGACGTTGTATGGTTTGTTTTTGGCAAAAAAGGCCATTATACTGGAAGATGCATGCTTTTTAGTAGAAGGCTATACGGATGTAATTGCGATGCATCAAGCCGGCATCGAAAACGTGGTAGCATCATCAGGAACTTCACTTACGGTTGATCAGATAAAATTGATTCACCGTTTCACAAAAAATATAACCATTTTATATGATGGGGATGTTGCCGGTATAAAAGCCAGTTTCAGAGGAATTGATTTGATATTGGAAGAAGGAATGAATGTGCGTGTTTTGCTTTTTCCTGATGGCGACGATCCCGACTCGTATAGTAAAAAAGCAACAAACGAAGAATTTAAAGACTTTATTAAAACGAACACGAAAGATTTTATTTCGTTTAAAACAGGGTTGTTGTATGGCGAAGTAGAAAACGATCCCATTAAGCGTGCCGGACTTATTAAAGATATTGTTGAAAGCATTGCATTTATTCCTGATGCCATTAACCGGGCCGTTTATGTAAAAGAATGTTCGCGCATAATGGACATTAGCGAGCAAATTTTGCTGACTGAAATTAATAAACTCGTCAGAAAAAAAGGCAAAAATACCGGTCTTCCATATCCAAACGAATCAGCAAATGACCTGAACCAAACTGAGGGAGGAAGTTTAGATGAACCACACGATGAGCAAAATGTAATATTAGATGCCGAGGAAAAAGAACTATTGCGCATGATGTTGCAATACGGTAATGTGCTGGTTGAAGTTGAAGCTGAAGATACCGATAACGTGCAGCAATCGTTTCAATTAACGGTTTGCGAATTGGTAATTTTTGAACTTTGGCGCGATGAAATACAGTTTGTCAATCCTATTTATCAAATGGTTTTAGATGAGTTTTATCACGAGCTTGAAAATGAAACGATTCCAACACTTGCTTCTTTCATAAACCACCAAAATCCGGCTATTGCGCAAGTCGCTATTGATATTGCCTCGGTAACAAACGCCCTCAGTCCGAAGTGGGAAAAGCTTGGTGTGCATGTGCCTGAAGAAATTTATGCTATTAAAAAAGGAATTGAACATCAATTGTTTTCATTAAAGGAAAAACGTTTGGCGCAAATTTTAAAAGATGCAAAACAGCTATTAAAAGTCGCTGATCCTTTTGAAAATAAAAATGTTTATGAATTTGTGATCTTACTCGAAAATCAGAAAAAACGGGTAAATAAAATTTTAGGACGCACTGTTATAAAGTAGCAATGAGTGAAAAATTTGTTTCTTAAGAAACTAAACAATAAAATTGGCCTCGATTGAAAAATGTACGATACATAATTTTGTTCCTTGTTTTAATAAGCGTAAAAAGCTTCGGTCAGGTTGATACTTCTTATTTTGAAAAGTACGACGATCTAATAAGTGATTTAATTGATAATGGAAACTATGAATCGGCGCAACTTAAATCAGATTCCTTACTTGCACTTTCAAAAAAACTGAATTACAAACCGGGTATTGCCGAAGCATATAATTTAAAAGGCGTTATAAACCGTGATCAATCAAACTTGCGTGATGCCTTAGAAAATTATTTAACAGCGCTAAAATTGTTTGAGGAGCTTAAACTTCCCACCGAAGTGGCCGGCGTTCAAAATAACATTGGTTTAATTTATGCCGAAATTAAAGAATACCGAACAGCGTTAGCTTATTATTTTAAAGCTGAAAAAATTAACCGCAGTGGAAATAAGAAAAACTATCTGGCAATTAATTACAATAACATCGCAACATGTTATCAAAAATTAAAACAATACAGCTCGGCACAAATATACCTAAACAAATCACTCACCTTGCGCGCAGCTATAAACGATACAATAGGTATGGCCATGGCCTATCATAACATTGGCATTAATTATCAACTTACAAATGCAGCCGATTCGGCGATATTTTTTTTCAGCAAATCTTTAAAATATTTAAGCAATATGAATCCTAACATTGGGCACGCATATAATTATCTTGAGCTGGGTAATACTTACTTAAAGCAAGGGAAATTGAGTGATGCCGAAAGCTATTTACTTAAGGCACTAAAAATTTCGGAAGATGGCGCATTGGAAGGGGTGAAAACAGAAATTTATAAATACTTAAGTGAACTGTATAAAAAGAAAAACAACTTTCGGGAAGCATTTAAATTTCAGGAATTATATATGGAGTCAAAGGAGCTGGTGGAAAACGATGAAAATAAAAATGAAATACTAAAAAAAGAACTCGAATACGATTTTAATCAGCGTCAGGAGCTGCAACGTATTGAAGCATCAAACAAACAGAAGGTTTACAACACAGAGATAAAAAGTCAGAAAAAGTTAACGATGTATGCGATTGCGGGCCTTGTTATTTTATCCACGTTAATCTTAATTGTATTTAGAAGTTACAATCAAAAACGTAAAGCCAATACAATTATTTCCCGCCAAAAGGAACTCGTAGAACACAAGAATAAAGAAATATTAGATTCAATCACGTATGCAAAATATATACAGGATGCATTATTGCCATCAGATAGTTTAATAAAAGAATCGGGCTTAAACTGCTCCATTTTATTTAAGCCAAAAGATATTGTTAGCGGTGATTTTTATTGGATGCACACTTCGCAAAATATTGAGCGTACCGAAAGCGAAACTTACATTGCAGCTGTGGACTGTACGGGCCACGGAGTGCCAGGGGCATTAGTAAGTGTAGTAGGAAATAATGGATTGAATAGATGCGTAAAGGAATTTAAAATTCATGAAACCGGAAAAATACTTGATATGCTTTCGGAACTCGTAGAAGAAACTTTTGATAAAAGTGATAATAATTTAAATGATGGGATGGATATTTCATTACTTAAAGTTATTAATGTTAGAGAAAAAAGCTTAATAAGAGCACAATGGAGCGGTGCCAATAATCCATTATGGATTATTGATAGTGGCGGTAAAACGATAAGGGAAATTAAAGCAGATAAACAGCCTGTAGGGAAGTTTAGTTACCGGAAAGATTTTACCACTCACGAATTTGAACTTGCAAAAGGGGACAGACTTTTTTTATTTACCGATGGATACGCCGATCAATTTGGCGGTTCCCATAAATCCAACGAAGTGGTACTCGGTAAAAAATTTAAGTATAAACAACTTAAAACCCTTCTTTTATCTACGCATCAATATTCTTTAGCCGACCAAAAAACACAATTAAATAACGCATTCCAACAGTGGAAGGGAAATTTAGAACAAGTAGATGATGTATGTATCATCGCCATCGAAATTTAATTTCAGG
>JAYTBK010000543.1:0-2323 GCA_043737035.1 Bacteroidota bacterium
AATAATATTAAGCTTGGCTTAGCAGTTTATACTCCATTTGGCAGCACGATAGACTGGGAAAAAAAATGGGCGGGCCGGTTTGCATTAACACATTTACAATTGCAAGCTATTTTTGTACAACCTACAGTCAGCTATCAAATTAATTCAAAATGGGGCGTAGGAGCAGGTTTTATTTATAGCAACGGCAAGGTTAATTTACAAAAAGACATTCCGCTGATGGATACAACCGGTAATTTTGGACATGCCGAATTAAAAGGAGACGCTCACGGTTTTGGTTTCAACGCAGGTATTTATTACAAAGCTACACCACGTTTATCGATAGGTTTAACATATCGATCGAAAGTTAACATGAGCGTAAAACATGGCCAAGCAAATTTTACCGTTCCTCAAAGCGTTATTCAAAATTTCCCAAACGGGTCTTTTCAGGCAACACTGCCTTTACCTGATGTTGGCACCGTAGGTTTTGCATACAACGCAACTTCAAAATTACATCTTGCTTTGGATATTAATTACGTCGGCTGGAAAGCTTACGATACGTTAGCGTTTGATTATGCTGAAAACACAGCGTCGTTGATCGACACAAAATCAGCACGAAATTATAAAAATACATTTGCATTTCGTGCCGGCGGCCAATATGATATCATTTCGGGATTTGCTGCGCGCCTTGGATTAGCATATGGCATTTCTCCAGTTCCTAATGGCTACGTAACACCCGAAACACCCGATGCCAACCGCGTAAATTATACAGCCGGCCTTGGTTACCAAATTGATAAGCATTTGAGTTTGGATGTTTCTTTTTTGTTTACCCAGTTTAAACGAAAGGATACAAATTTGGAAACCAACTTATCTGGAACTTATAAAACAAACGTTTTTGCCCCGGGCTTTGCGATAAACTATAAATTTTAATTTTTTGATCATCCAATGAAAACCATTTTCCCATATTATTTTATTTGCATAATCATTTTTTTTAGTTCGTGTAAACCAAATTTAAAAATCACTGAACCTGATAAAGGCGATTTAGATGCCTCGAAATATGTTGCCATTGGCGGATCAATGACTGCCGGTTACGCCGATGGCGCACTTTATCACGAAGCGCAGCGGTATTCTTTTGCAAATATACTCGCCGGGCAACTGAGTAAAATTGGCGCAAGTGATTTTTCTGTACCTTACTTAAATGAAAGTTCAGCGGGTTTATCTGTCATTTATAACAACACAATTACCATTGCTGCAAAATTTATTTTAAGTTACAAAACCGATTGCAAAAGTGTAAGTTCATTATCGCCAGTTCGTTTATCTCCAACAGATACATACTATAGCTTCAATAAGGCCTCAACTTTTCTTGGGCCGTATCAAAATTTGGGTGTGCCCGATGTAAAGAGTTTTCAGGTGGCATATAACGGGCTTGGAAATCCGTCGAACAATTCTACAGGTTACTACAATCCCTACTTTCACCGTTTTGCTTCCAATACCAATACCTCCATACTTTTGGACGCTGTTATTCAAAACCCTACTTTTTTTACATTAGAAATTGGCCTGCATGATATACTTTATTACGCCCTTTCGGGTGGAGCGCATGACAGCATTACCCCGCAGTTTCGGTTTGATGCCGCCATCGATAACATTGTAAATCGTCTCACAACGAACGACGCAAAAGGTGCAATAGCGGGTATTCCCGACTTCACAAAACTGCCTTTTTTTACAACAATCCCTTACAACGGCTTGACTCTTGATTCGGCAAAAGCCAATTCCCTAAATCTCGTATATAACCCAATAGGTTTTGATACCGTTTTTCATGCCGGTGCAAATAATTTTATGATAAGCGATGCTGCAGCTCCATTAGGTTTCAGACAAATTATGGATGGTGAACTCATTTTGCTAAACACACCGCTTGATTCGGTAAAATGCTTTTCTATTGGTTCGCTTATTCCAATTGCTAACAAAAATGTTTTAACACTTAGCGAAATTCAACAAATTAAATCTGCTATAAGTGCTTTTAATCTTAAACTTCAATCGGTAGCAAATACTAAAGGGCTTGCGTATGTTGATATAGACGCAATGTATAATAGTTTGATTAAAGGTGTGATTTATAACGGCGTTACTATTAACGCCCAGTTTGTAAAAGGTGGAAGTATATCACTTGATGGAATTCAGCTCAATCCAATAGGCAATGCCATCTTAGCGAATGAATATATTAAAGCCATCAACAGTACATATCACTCTTCAATTCCATATGCCGAAGTTACCAAGTATCGTGGCACTATTTTTCCGTAAATAAATTGTTATCTTTAAATTAAAAAACTTACCATGAATAAATTTTACACTT
>JAYTBK010000544.1:0-25994 GCA_043737035.1 Bacteroidota bacterium
CTGATATCCAAAGGTGTATCTATAAAATTAATTTTTGGTTCGGTATGTAAAGCCTTAAAAGTCGCTTTAGCTAAATCAGAAAAAGTACGCGCGGTACCACTTCCCAAATTATAAATTCCGTTGCTTAACTGTTGTTCGTGAGCGAAATATAACACATCTACCACATCCATTACATAAACAAAATCGCGTAGCTGTCCGCCGTCTTTAAAATTTACATCATGCGATTTAAATAATTTAACAACACCGCTATTTTTTATTTGATTGTAGGCATGAAATATAACGCTTGCCATCCTGCCTTTATGATATTCATTGGGCCCATAAACATTAAAAAACTTAAAGCCAGTCCATTTTGGCGGAGCGATTTTTTGTACGATAGCCCATTTATCAAACTCGTTTTTACTTTCTCCGTAAGGATTTAATGGTTTTAAAAGGTTTAGTTTAGTTTCGTCATCATCATATCCAAACTCGCCAAGCCCATACGTTGCGGCCGACGAAGCATAAACCATTGGTACAAAATGATGGGCGCAGATCTCCCAAATTGATTTGGTGTAGTTTAAGTTAAGGCGGTTAAATAATTCGACATCAAATTCGGTTGTATCGGTGCGTGCCCCAATATGGTAAACAAAATTTACCGACGTCCCGTTTTGCTCGAACCATTCTAAAAACACATTGCGCTCAATTAATTGCAAATATTTTTTTCCAAGATAATTAGCTTTTTTATCCTCTTCACCAAAATCGTCAACCAATATTAAATTTTGGTGGCCTTCGTTATTTAATTTCGTTATTAAACAACTTCCAATAAAACCTGCTGCACCAGTTATTACAATCATGGTTCTATTTTACAATCGTTAATCTTTTATGAATTGTTCCTGTCGAAAAAGATACAACCACACTGTAATTCCCTTCCGGCAAATCTGCACAATTGATTTTGTGAGTTACATTGCCCGCGTTTACGAATTCTGTTTTAGTTAACATGCTTTGCCCTAGCGTATTAAAAACCGCTATGCTAAGCCACTCGCTAGAAGGAATATTATGCCTTATAAAAACATCGGTTGTTGCAGGGTTCGGATATATATTTAATTCATATGCATAAGATAAATTTTCTTTTAGTCCTACAGGAATTTCCGCGTTACTTGTTAGTTTTATTTCCGCGGCATTTAACACTACCGATGAATAATTGTTTTCTGTTACAACACCAATCAGGTAAATGTTATCCGCGTTAAATCTAAATTCATTACCAAAAACAAATGGCAAAGTGTATGTAAACGTTTTACTATAAGTTTGCATAGCGGTGGCTCCGTTAGCCGGAATAATTCCCCCGGTTCCGTTTGAACCATCTAAAAATTCGTTTACTACAAAATTATGCTGGTAATCGTTCGGTCTCAAAATGTACGAACCCGTACTCAATGGAATTCCAAGTTGATAGAATGGCGACGCTTGCACATTAAAAAAGCCATTATATTGATTCCAAGCGTTATCACTAATATCGTTTATCGGCCCGTAAATATGGTTTTCTTTTACAAGCATATTAAGACGGTAATCACCTTTAACATCGCCTAAAAATTTGGCTTCAACCGTTGCGGTAATTTGCCTTGCGGCGATGTTGTAATTTACATTTGTAACCAACACTTCAACAGGAACTGCCATGCTTTGTCGTTGAGCAATTATTCCGGTCCACGCAGTTGTGCCAGAATAAAAATATCTGTCTATTACCACCGATGGAACAACAGTTGTAAATGCTGTGGTTAAGGCAGTTCCCGAAACGTTAGTAAGATTATCGCTGCTATGAACCGACGCAACAATTACATTGCTGTTGGTTATTGCTGCGTCGCGCAAACGGATATAACTATCGGCACAGGTGGCGCACCTTGCGCTTGTAAACTCTTCTATAAATATTTTTTTGTTAGGTATTGTGGCCAAAATTGTCAGTCCAATTTTTACAGTGTCATTTATATTTAGTTGATCTGTTTGGCCGTTAACCAAACTTACCCACACTTTAACGGTGTTATAAGCAGCAGTGGGAGTACTGTACAACTGCGTAAATGTAATCTGTTTTGAATCGAGGTAATTTAAAGGAAAGTTGAGGCTTTGCGTTTCAGAAACAACAGCACCGTTACCAACCTGATAGTTTAACACAATATTTGTGACAGGCGTAGCGCCGTTGTTTTTAAAAGTGGCACGAATGGTATTATTGGTATTAACCGCCGAATATTTATAGGTGTCGTTTGAAATACCGGCCACATCATAACTGTTCGAAATGTTTTTTATAATAATATCGTCTAACCAAAGTTGATATTTATTTTGAGAATTATTTCTAAACGCTATTCTAACTGACTGCCCTGCATAGGCAGCTAAGGAGATGCCGTGCGTAACCCATGCGTTACTTTCGGCAGCAGTATTAAAAACACGGTTGGCTGATGTAAAATCGCTTATGTTTGGCGTTGTTGCAATATTAGTACTTACGTACACTTCATAACCATCGGCATTAGAAATATCCGGTGCAATGGCTTCCCACGTTAAAACGGTGTTGGCTGCAATATTATTAATAACCGGTGTTATAAGCCACGCATCGGCAGTGCCGGTTGGCTTTAACCATGATGTGGATACGGCAAAAGTATCGGCAACATTAACGGGTCGGTAACACAGCCAGGCTTTTTGTTTTTGCCCGTTAGCACGAAAAGGCGTGTTGCCTATCAGCGTATCGGCAATTTTGTTGCCATTATTAATTGTTGCCATGGTAGCTGGCGCATCGGCAAAGTAATAGGCTTGTATGGTATTGTTGGTTGTATAGGTAACGGTATTTAAACTCAAGGTATTAAAGCGTTCGGTATATAATACCTGAGCAAACGAACAAACACTTAAAACCAGAGATAAAAGAAACAGAATTTTTTTAGGCATTGCGTTAAATAATAGAAGGCTGGCGAACTGCCAACCTTCCACAAAAATAATATTTTAAAGTTAATATTACTGTTTTACTATCCTAAATACAACGATTAACATCATATTATGAATTCAGCAATTTTATTTTACAACCGACAATTTTTTAACAATAGTTCCATTGTCAGTAGCTAACACAATATTGTACATACCTGTTGCAAATTGTTTTGTATCAATGTTAAGAGTGTTTGAACCACTTTGCAAATATGAAACGTTTTGATATACTAATTGACCCACATTATTAACCACACTTAGCGTTACTTCTGATTGATTTTTTAGAATCACATTTAACGAAGTGTTAGTGCTTGCAGGGTTAGGGAATAAAGTAACTTCCTGTAAATCGCCTTGTTTATTTTCTAAGCCTGTAAAACCAGTATTTAAGTTAACCTGATCGATATAGATATTATTTCCATAATCGCTGGTACCAACAAACTTTACTAATACAGTTGCATTATTCGCATAAGCGCTCAAATCAACCATTTCAGATCGCCATTGTGAAGCTGTTGGAACAAAACTAGCAGTGGTAAAAGGTGCGGTATTTAATGCCGCTGCCGTCTTTGTGAAAACTGTTGTCCATGATGTACCACAATTTGTAGAAACCATTACTTCTAGTTTTTCGTCTTCGGGAGTTACAGAAGAATATGGAGCAGAAGCAACGTCAAAAGTTAACTTCACAGCTGTAAATCCAACAAAGCTTGACGGAGGTAATATTAAATCATCAACGTCTCCTGCACTGGCGTTATACGCAGGATATTTTGCAGATTGTGTGGTACTTTGACTTCCAACTGAAGTTACACGTTGCCAAGTTGCAGGATTTCCATCAGGATTTACAAGCAGCCAGTTTGTTGGAGGGAACGTTGCTACTGAAAAACTTTCAGCGATTGGAGCTGCAGTGTAAGCACCAACTATCGCAAATGATTTATTCGTTCCATTATTTCCAAGGTTAAAATCTGTTGATCCATTCACAGTAGGTGAAATACTTACCGAAAAAGTTTTTGTACCCGCTGTTAACCCAGTAATGCCATTCATAGGAATAACAGTAGTAGCACCTGCGGCAAGAGAACCGGTCCAGTTTAAAGGAGTGCCATTTAGAATACCATTTACATACGGATTTAAAGTCATACTTGTTATTGCATTGGACCCATTATTTTTTACAGTAACATTTGGTGTAAAAGAAGTAGCACAACTAATAGAAGGCAAATTCGAAATACTTTTTGCCGCTGCATCATTAGTTACAGGCGATACTGCCGCTAAAGAAGCTTGCAATACCTTTTTATTTGCATCATCTTGTATAAACCCAACCATTTCTACTTCGCTTTTATCCCAAATGTATGAAGGGAGTGGGCAAACAATCGAAAATGTTTGTGTTTGAGTTGCTGTCCATGATGCAGACATTGCAGTGCCATTCGTTAAATCAGGGAACGATTTACGGGCAACATGATTAAACTGTGTTTCGCCATTTGAGCCGGGTGCTACAGAATAATTAACTTGCTTTTCGGCCATTACTAACCTGAACTTTAAATTACTTCCGGTTGTTGTGTACGTATTAGAGGCAGTGATAGTACCTGTAACAGTAACATTACTAAATGTAGCATCCCACGCACGGGTCATCACTATTGTAAAAGGTGAGGTTATCGCAGCTGACGCATTTAATCGAGCAGCTGTAATGTACCCAGGATGATCAGAGGTTGAACCAAATACCGTTTGGCTTTGGCCATCCTGTCGTCCGTTAGGTGCAGAACTGATACTATAATAAGCATCTCTTGCGTCGATTTCAATTTTATTTTGTTGGTACAAAGATGTCATTGACGATGGGGCACTTGGTATAGCAACTTGCCATTTAAGTACGATTGTATTATTTGCGTTTGCCGCTAAAATAGGATCGAGCGTAGGATTTGTTCCCGCACACGGCCCACAATTTTCGCCTGTAAATTCCTCGTACAGCGACATGCGCGGGCTCTGAGCAAAAGCCACAGATCCTAACGCGAGTAAAGATAAAAATGTAGTTGTTTTTTTCATGTTTATTTGTTTATGGTGTTATTACTTGTTAATTATAATTCTTCGTGTAACAGCATTATTTTTATTCGTTAGAGAGATAAAATATAAGCCATTCGATAAGTTTTCAAGTTCGAGCGGAATAGTGTTTGTGCCTGAGAAAAGATCCCACTGTTTTGACAAGACAACGGCACCAAGGCTATTTATAATTTTTAAATTTGAGTTCGCTCCATCATAAGGTACGCTAACTTTTAAAAATGCTTTATCAGCTGAAGGGCTTGGATAAACTTCCGATACGGAAGTAAAAAAACTTGTTTTTTCATTTAATGACGCGCCGGTGTTATCATTATACCTTAGCGTAAGTGTAAAGTAATCGGTAGCATCATTTATATTATAAATCTGATATCTTACAGATGACAGCCCAACCGCCAAGCCTTCTTCCAAATCAAGCAGCAAAGCTAAACTTTGGGATGCTAACGTTTGATTTGGCGTTAAAGTCATGGTGATAGGGGAAGTGTACGTAGTTGGAGTATAACAGTTAGAACCACCAACGCAAAAATAGGCACTTGCACCTGTATTAAGTACATCGTCAAATCTTCTTAATTTATAATATTTCGTTGTAGTTGTAGTATTACGGGCATCTACTTCAGTAGATAATTGTTGGCCGGAAGTTGTAGTCAAATAAATGCTTCCGTTGTTGTTAACTAGAGCCATGCCATTATTTACATTGGTAACACTTAATGATGTTGACTGCGCCAACGAAACATTAACTCCACAAGTTATTGCAAACAATAATAAGTAAATTTTTTTCATAGAATACGCTGTGATTAAGAAATGATTAAATTAACGCTTACACAATGTTAATAAAGGTAACTTTTAATTCCTAATTTAAAAGATAAGAATGGGCGAATTTTAACACCTAAATTTTTTAGCTTTTTGGTCGGTAAAAATGCATTTCATCAATGTACTGCCAAACTGCAAGGGGTAAAAAAAACTGCATATCCTTTTTTATTGCTATGCCTGAGCGTATAAATGTTGATGAAACCTCAATTAACGGCGCGTTAGTAAATACAATGTTAGGATTTGTATAAAGCTCGTTCTTTTGGTATCCCGGGCGCGGATACACATATAATTTGTAATTCGTTAAAATCTGTTCAAAATTTTTCCATTTAGGAAACGACACAAGATTGTCCTCGCCAATAATTAATGAGAAGGTGTGTTTTGGATATTTTCCTTTTAAATGAGCGAGTGTATTTATTGTGTAAGAAGGCTGCGGTAAATTAAATTCGATGTTGCTGGATTTTAAATTACCGTGATCGCCAATTGCAAGGTTTACCATGTGCAAGCGTTGGTTTTGGTGAAGCAACGATGATTTTTCTTTTAATGGATTGTGTGGCGATACTACAAACCAAACTTCTCCCATGTCAGTAAACTCAAGCATATAGTTGGCCAAAGCCATATGCCCAATGTGAATCGGATTAAATGAACCAAAAAATAAGCCAACATGCATTGCGCAAAGTTACAATTTATTTCAGGCCGCACCCTTGAGTTTATAACAATGGCCATTTAAACCTTGCCGACGTTTGCAAAATCTTTAAATTAGCGCGTGCTTTTTAAAAATATAATTGGCCATGCCAACATAAAACAACGTTTGCCGGATATGGTAAAACACAACCGTTTGCCGCACGCGCTTATGTTTACGGGCCCCGAAGGTGTTGGCAGTTTGCCCACAGCATTTGCCTTTGCGCAATATGTTTTATGCATTAATAAAACTGAAAACGACTCTTGCGGTGTTTGCCTTTCGTGTGTAAAAACCTCTAAACTTATTCACCCCGACGTGCATATTGTTTTCCCTATTGCCAAAAGCAAATCCGTAAGCGCGAGCGCAGATCTTATTAAAGATTTTAGAGAAACGTTTTTGGAATTGCCATATCTTACACTTAACGATTGGTTTAATAGTTTTGATGCGGAAAATAAGCAGCCGGTAATAACGGTTGATGATGCAAAAGATATTATAAAACAACTTTCGTACACAAGTTTCGAAGGTGGTTATAAAATTGTTTTGATATGGCAACCCGAAAAAATGAATTTGGCCACAGCTAATAAATTATTAAAGATATTAGAAGAGCCTTCCGAAAAAACGATCTTTCTTTTAGTGTGCAACAACCCACACGAAATTATACCAACAATTGCATCGCGGGTACAACAAATATTATTCAGCAAACTTAGTCCTGGAGAAATTGCTTCGGCTTTAACTATGCAATATCAGTGCAGTGCAGAAGCCGCGCAACAAGCCGCATTTTTAGCCGATGGCAGTTATAGGGAAGCCGAAATACTATTATTGCAAATGGAGGGCGGAACAGCACATTTACAAAACTTCCGAGCGTTTATGTTAGTAGCACTAAATTTTGATCCTATAAAAGCCATTGCATGGATAGATGAAAACGCGCGTAGCGGAAGGGAAAAACATAAACAATTTTTGCAGTATTGTCTTGAGATATTTCGCGATTGCCTGATGTTTAATTTTGGTAGCCGGGATTTGATTAAACTTTCGGGAAACGAAAATGATTTTATTCAGAAGTTCTCGCGCTTTATAAATCAACATAATTATGAGCAATTAACCGAAACATTCAACTCATCGTATTACAATATTATTCGTAATGCAAACCCTAAAATATTATTCATGCATCTTATTATGGAAACCAATACAATGCTAAATAAAAAAGCATAAATGGTAATATTATATTTCAGGCTCTATAAATTCTTTTTCGGCTTTTGATATAACTATTGTTGCCACACCGTTACCAATAATATTTGTAATTGCACGGGCTTCGCTCATAAATTTATCTACGCCCAATAAAAACGCCAACCCTTCCACCGGTATTTTATGCAATGCTGTAAGCGTTGATGCCAGTATAATAAAACCACTGCCCGTTACGCCTGCGGCGCCTTTAGATGTGATCATTAAAACACCAATAATGCTCAGTACTTCCATAAATGACAACGGCACTTTGTAAAGTTGGGCAATAAATATTACAGCCATTGATAAATAAATAGAAGTTCCATCAAGGTTAAAAGAATAACCAGTGGGAACGACCAAACCTACAACCGATTTACTACACCCCATTTTTTCAAGCTTCCGCATAAGCGATGGCATGGCAGGTTCCGACGATGATGTCCCCAATACAATAAGCAATTCTTCCTTAATTGATTTTAAAAATTTCCAAATGCTTAATTTATAATACCGCAAGACCGATCCTAAAATTAAAAATACAAACAAAGCCATTGTGGTGTAAACACATAACATTAATTTGCCCAATGGAACAAGGGTTTGTAAACCAAATTTACCAACCGCAAAGGCCATGCCGCCAAAAGCCCCTAATGGTGCCAGATACATTACATAACGCAATGCTAAAAAAACATAGTGTGAAATTCGTTCAAGAGGTTTTATAAATACCGGTTTATTTTTAAGGTTACTAATTATAATGCCTGTTAGTATGCCAACGAGTAATACTTGCAGCGTAAAATTTGACAATAAAAAATTTAGCCAGTTAAAAGATTCGTTTGCGTGTTGAGTGTAAAGGCTCGCGTCTTTTACAGTGAGTCCTTTAATGTTTATACTTCCGGGCTTAAACACATAAGCAACCAACACGCCAATAGCCAAGGCAAGCGTAGATATTACTTCGAAATAAATTAAAGATTTTACGCCTACCCTTCCAACTTTTTTGAGACTATCAATACCAACGATGCCTAAAACAATGGTTAAAAAAATAACAGGGCCAATAAAAACTTTTATCACATTGATAAAACTTTTTCCGATAATTTCCATTTTAATTCCCACCGAAGGATAAAAATGTCCGAGCAGTACACCTGCAATAATAGCAACGGCAACCTGAAAGGCGAGATTGGTAACTATTTTTCTAATTTTCAAATTCTTTGCTAATTAAACAATATTAGGTTATTTTTAATTTGTATCAAAGTAACCTAACACCACTCAAAATATTTTTTATGAATTATCCGTATCAAATTAAATCACAACTTGATTATGACATCGCTTATAAAAAAAGTGTTGCCGAACCCGAAAAATTTTGGGCGGAAATAGCATCTTGTTTTACGTGGCAAAAAAAGTGGGATAAAGTTTTAGAATGGGATTTTAAAACCGCGGACACAAAGTGGTTTATTGGTGGTAAATTAAATATCACAGAAAACTGTATTGACAGGCATTTGGATAAAAACGCCGAAACACCGGCAATTGTATGGGAAGCAAATGACCCAAACGAAAAAAATATAACGCTTACTTACAAAGAGCTGAATCGCAAGGTGTGTTTAATGGCCAACGTACTAAAAAACAATGACGTTAAAAAAGGCGATCGTGTTTGCTTATACATGGGCATGACTGTAGATTTAGCCATTAGTACGTTAGCCTGTGCAAGAATTGGTGCCATACATTCAGTTATTTTTGGAGGTTTCTCGGCGCAGGCTATAGCCGATAGATTGCAAGACGCAAACGCAGAATATATTATTACCAGTGATGGCGCATACCGCGCGGCAAAAGATATTGCTCTTAAAGCTACAATTGATGAGGCATTATTAAGTTGCCCGTTTGTAAAAAAAGTAATTGTAACAAAACGCACAGGAGTTAATGTTACCATGAAAAAAGGCCGTGACATTTGGTTAGCAGATGAATTAAAAAAAGCCGAAGAAAATGGCCAAACAAATTGCCCCGCTGAAGTAATGGATGCCGAAGATCCTTTATTTATTTTATACACGTCCGGTTCAACCGGTAAACCAAAAGGGGTGGTGCACACTATTGGTGGGTATATGGTTTGGGCCAATTACACTTTTGTAAATGTATTTCAATATAAGCCTGGGCAAATACATTTTTGTACAGCAGATATCGGTTGGATTACAGGGCATAGTTATATACTGTACGGCCCACTTAGCGCAGGTGCAACATCGCTTTTATTTGAAGGCGTTCCTACGTGGCCCGATGCAGGCCGATTTTGGGAAATAATTGATAAGCACAATGTTGATATTTTATATACTGCACCTACCGCAATTCGCAGTTTAATGGGTTACGGCCTCGACCCTTTAAAAAATAAAAAATTAAACTCGTTAAAAGTTTTAGGTTCGGTTGGTGAACCCATTAACGAAGAAGCGTGGCATTGGTATGAAACAAATATTGGAAAAGGAAATTCGCCGGTTGTGGACACTTGGTGGCAAACAGAAACAGGTGGGATAATGATTTCAAATTTAGCGGGTGTTACTCCGTCAAAACCATCTTATGCCACACTTCCGCTTCCGGGAGTTCAACCGTGTTTGGTAGATGAAACCGGTAAAGTAATGAGCGGAAATAATGTTAGCGGAAACTTATGTATAAAATTTCCGTGGCCCGGAATAATACGAACCACTTACGGCGATCATGAACGTTGCAAACTAACCTATTTTACGGCTTATGAAAACATGTATTTTACGGGCGACGGTTGCCTTCGCGATGCCGAAGGCAATTATAAAATTACCGGCCGTGTTGATGATGTACTAAACGTTAGCGGCCATCGTATTGGAACAGCCGAAGTAGAAAACGCCATTAACATGCACGATGCCATTATTGAAAGTGCTGTAGTGGGTTACCCACATGATATTAAAGGCCAAGGCATTTACGCTTATGTAATTTGCGATGCTGGAAAAACAGGAAACGATATTGTGAAACAGGAAATAATTGCAGTTGTAACAAAAGCTATTGGCCCTATTGCTAAGCCTGATAAAATACAATTTGTTACAGGGTTGCCGAAAACCCGTTCGGGAAAAATTATGCGACGTATTTTACGGAAAATTGCAGAAGGTGAAACCACAAATTTAGGCGACATCAGCACACTGTTGGATCCCGCATTAGTTAATGAAATTGCAAAAGGAAAGATTTAAAAAATAAGCTAAAATATTGAGATCAATTTTCATATTTACTCTTTTACTTCCGCTTCAGTTTTTTGCACAGTTAGCAAAAATTGAAAGCAAACTCCATGTTTCACATTCAACGTCAGCCGATAGCACAACGGTTAACAAACTCAACGATCTTGCGTGGGAACGAAAAGATAACCCCGATAGCGCAATTTACTATTCGAACATTGCTTTAGATATGGCAAAACAAATTAAGTGGACGAAAGGAATAGGCGAAACGTATCATCAGCTCGGGATTTTATATTTAGCAAAAGGAGAATACAATATTTCAATACAAAAATATACTAAAGCGTTGGCCATTTGGGATTACATGGCAAAAAAAACCAGTGCGCTTACTTCAAAATTTATATTTACAAAACGCGCGAAAACACTAGGAAATTTGGGCAATGTGTACGCAAATCAGGGGCTATACATAAAAGCGATAGAACATTTTTTAATGGCTTTAAAAATAAATGAAACGCTTAATAATTTAAAATTACAAGCTGTAAACTTGGGCAACCTAGGCATTATTTATAAAAAACAAAAAAACTACGCCAAAGCATTGCTGTACTATTTTAAATCTCTTCAAATAACCCACGGGAGCGAATATTTACAAACTTACGCAAACACGCTCGGAAACATTGGTTTGGTATATTCCGAAATGAAAAATTTTAGTAGTGCTTTAACCTACTACTTAAAAGCGTTAGCGTTAGCAAAACAAAATCATTTTTCTGTCTTACAGGAAAACACGCTTGGAAATATCGGGCTTGTTTACGCAAAACAAAATCAATTTTCAAAGGCAATTAATTACAATTTGGAAGCCCTTGACATTGCAGTAAAAATAGATGATAAAATAGGTGAAGCATATATTAGCAATAACGTAGGTCAGTTTTATTTCGAATTAAGAAACTATGAAAAAAGTAAATCGTATTTACAAAACGCCCTTCTGCTAAGCTCCGAAATAGGCGATCTATCAACGCAAAGCAACGTTTATCTTAACCTCTCCAAGTTATTTGAAAAAACAGGTAACGGAATTTTGGCTTATAATAATCTTCAAAAATACATTGAATTTAAAGACAGTATTGAAAATGAAGAAAACATGAAAGCCCAATCGCAACTTGAAGCAAAATTCGAATATGATCGCAAAGCCGCCGCAGATAGTGTTGGTTTTGAAAAACAAAAAGAGATTAAGAACGTTGAAATTGAAAACCAAAAATTAGAAATAAAGGCCAAACGAAATCAACAATATTTACTGTTTGGTGGATTGGCATTGGTATTAATATTTGCTGCATTTATGTTTAATCGTTTTAAGGTTACACAGAAACAAAAACAAATTATTGAAATTAAAGAGGAAGAAACGCAAAAACAAAAACAGATTATTGAAGAGAAGGCTTCAGAATTATCGGCCAGACATAAAGAAATCACCGACAGTATAAATTATGCCGAGCGAATACAACGCAGTTTTCTTGCCACTAAACATTTGCTCGACGAACATTTGAAAGATTATTTTGTATTTTTTAAACCAAAGGATGTTGTAAGCGGCGATTTTTATTGGGGATGTTCTACTCCCCTCTCCTTTGGAGACGGGTCGGGAGTCAGGTTTGTATTAGTGACAGCTGATAGCACGGGGCACGGCGTGCCGGGCGCCATTATGAGTTTACTAAACATTATGAGTATCGAAAAAGCAATTGAACGAACGTATAATCCTGCAGAAATACTAAACGCTGCACGCGATACCATTATTGAACGGTTAAAAAAAGATGGAAGTGCCGATGGCGGTAAAGACGGAATGGATTGCAGTGTAATTAGTGTTGATAGAGAAAATCAGAAACTACAAGTTGCCGCTGCTAACAATCCTATCTGGATTATTCGTAAAAAAACAATTGAAGAAAGTGTAGCTCTAACTATTGATAATGTCGAAAAACAAGTGTATGAACTCATAGAAATAAAAGCCGATAAAATGCCGGTTGGCAAAAATGATAAAGATAAGCAACCATTTACGCTACATACTTTAGACGTAAATGCGGGCGATATTGTTTTTACACTCACTGACGGTTTCGCAGACCAATTTGGAGGAGAAAAATCAAAAAAATTTATGAGTAAAAATTTAAAAGAATTACTTCTTAAAAATGCGGGCTTACCAATGCACGACCAAAAAATATTATTAGAAACATCATTTCAAAATTGGATGGGAAACCTCGAACAAGTTGATGATGTAACTGTGATTGGAATACGGATATAGTTCTTTTTCTTTTATAATAACGCCAGACTAAACCTTCTCGTTATAAAGTTTGTGATTTTATTTCGCTCAAACTTTTCATGACTTTTTCTTTGAGCTCTTCTTTAAACAAAATGAGCTTGTCATAAATAATTTTATCCTGACAACCTAAAATCTGTGCCGCTAAAATTCCAGCATTTTGCGCAGCATTAACCGCTACGGTAGCCACAGGAACACCATTTGGCATTTGCACAATGGATAGTAACGAATCCCATCCATCAATGGAGTTGCTGGATTTTACCGGTACGCCAATTACCGGCAATGCAGTTAACGATGCTACCATACCGGGCAAATGTGCTGCGCCGCCGGCTCCGGCAATAATTACCTTTAAGCCGTTGTTACTGGCATTTTTGGCGTATTCAAACATGCGCTCGGGCGTGCGGTGAGCCGATACAATTGTAACTTCGTGCGGGATATTTAATTTTTTTAAAAATTCAGCGGCTTCAATCATAATTTTAAGATCGCTGCTGCTACCCATTATTATACCTACCATATCAATTAGTGTATTAAAGAGTTATTTAATCAATGAATTATTACGAAATAATTTTTACAATGTCCTTAACTGCAATAGCTTTCTTTTTTGCCAGGTTTAAATCATCGTCTATTACTGTAATGTGCCCCATTTTACGAAATGGTTTTGTATTTACTTTACCGTATAAATGAATATACACACCTTTGTATTTCATCGCATCGCTCAACCCTTCATATTTTGCAGCGCCTTCGTAATTTTTTTCACCTAATAAATTTATCATTACGGCGGGTTTTATAACCGACGTATCGCCTAAAGGCAAATTTAAAATGGCGCGCAAATGTTGTTCAAATTGTGATGTGATATTCGCTTCAATTGTATGATGTCCACTATTGTGTGGTCGCGGCGCCACTTCATTCACCAAAACTTTGCCATCTTTGGTAACAAATAACTCAACAGCTAAAATGCCAACTATAGCAAACTTTTCGGCAATCTTAACCGCTATTTCACTGGCTTGTTTGTCCACAGATTTTTTTATTCCGGCAGGCGAAAAAAGAAATTCTACCAAATTTGCTTCGACATTAAATTCACATTCTACCGCCGGGAAACATTTTATTTCACCGCTTTCATTACGGGCAACAATTACAGAAATTTCTTTTTCAAAATCAACAAAGCGTTCCAGCACACTTGGGGCTTCAAATGCATGTTCAATTTTATTCGGATGTCCAAGCTTGACAACTCCTTTCCCGTCGTAGCCGCCTTTGCGGAGTTTTTGAAAAAATGGGAAAAAATCGCGGTACTTTTCAATCTGTTCTTTATTTTCTACTAAAAAAAAATCAGCGCTCGCAATATCGTTGCGCTGATAAAACATTTTTTGCAATCCTTTGTCTTGGATAATTTCTATTACGTCGGGCTGCGGGAAAACTTTTTTACCTTCTTTTTCTAAGGCTTTAAGTGCTTCCACATTTACATTTTCAATTTCAATCGTGATGATATCTTTATCCTTTCCAAATTTATAAACTGTATCGTAGTCGGTTAAACTACCTTTTGTAAATTCATTTGCAATAGCTTGGCAAGGAGCATTTCCATCCGGATCCAAGCAACAAACGTATAAATTATAGTTGATGGCACTTTGTATCATCATACGGCCAAGTTGCCCTCCACCAAGCACGCCCAGTCGTATTTTATCAGGTTCAAAACAATTCACTCCCAAAATTATATATTTTTTAAAGATTATATTTTTTAAATTGAGTATTGCCTTTTTAAAACGAAATTTTGGCGCACGTTAACTAACAAACATCGCAATTTATTTCTTTAAAAAAATAAGCGATTACAGCAACCGTTTGCAAATTTGTGTACTATTAAAAATCATATAATTGATCCTAAATAAAAAAACCGCTCTTAAAGCGGCTCTCTCATTTATTTCGCAGCTTTTTTTGGTGCAGCTTTTTTTGGTGCAGCTTTTTTCTCAACCACAGGAGTTTCTTCTTTTACTACAGGTTGTGCAGCTACTGCAGGTTTTGTTTTTTTACGCGGACGGAGATTTCCAAATGAACCTACCTGTATTTTTCCGCGTCTTGATTTTTGGTCGCCTTTTCCCATTATATTTTTTTTAAATTAGTTTGCTCAAAAGTAGCTTAATTTATTAATTTTTTCAAATAAAAATCAAAAGCGTTTGTTCGTGTTAAAGGGCTTAAGCGGTTTATCAATTACTGTTAATATTGATGTTATTTTAGACGGTGAAAGAAGTAATTTTTTTGCTTCTGCAACGTCCTTATCATATTTTAATGCCGTCTCAATGCGTCCTTTTTGAAAACCTGTTCTTGCGGCAATCTCTTCTTCAATAAATTCTTTAATTTCCAACTTAAAGTGTGTGAGGTCATCTTTTTTACTGGAGTTCATCTTATTTAAAAGCATTTCATATTCGGCTTTAATGCTTTCAAAACTTTTTTCTTTTTTCGCGTCTTCCTTCAATTGTTCAAGTGCAAAATCGCTTTGTGTAATATAGTTGTAATCGCGACTTTTCATAAACGCAATAAAATTCGAATAGTCGCTATCTGTAAAGCTAACGTTTTGCATACTGCCTTTGGCCGCATTTTCTACCATATAATTATTTACGTAACTAAAAATATGGTTTTTGTTTAGGAGCGTAATTAAAACATTGCTGTATTTAACGGCATCTGTTTTTTGATCCGGCAAAATGCCAGCACCATCGTAAACAATGCGGCCGTTTTTAGTTTTAAAAGCTGTTATTAACGAATCGGGTACATGTTCTACACGACCTTCGTCATCTTTGTGTGTGTAATCTAACGCCTGTATACAACGCCCGCTAGGTATATAGTATTTTGCAACCGTTACTTTAAGTTTAGCATTATAAGTTAAATCACGGGTTTGTTGCACCAATCCTTTGCCGTAGGAGCGCTGGCCGATGATTACCGCACGGTCTAAATCCTGAAGCGCGCCAGCGACAATTTCCGATGCCGACGCCGAGTTGTTATCTATTAAAACTACCAGCGGAATTTGTGTATCTAAGGCATTGTTAACCGATAGATATTGTTTATCCCAATCTTTAATTTTACCTTTTGTAAAAACCACTTCATTCCCTTTATTCACAAATATGTTTACGATGTTAACGGCCTCCTGTAATAGGCCTCCGGGATTTCCACGCAAATCTAAAATAAGGGATTTACAATTTTTTTCTTTAAGTTTTAAAAAGGCGTCTTTTACTTCCACCGAACAGTTTTCTGTAAAACTACTTAATTTAATATATCCAACATCGCCGACAAGAATGTTCGCGTATGGAACGGCTTTTATTTTTATTTCTTCGCGCATTAAATTTACTTCAATCGGTATTGTTTGGCCTAGGTGCAATATCTTCAGTTTAATTGGTGTACCCGCCTGACCCTTAAGCATGGTGGTAATATCTTCTGTTTTCTTTTTAGAAACATCAACACTGTTAACTTCTAAAATTTCGTCGCCTGCACGGAGTCCTGCCTTGTATGCCGAAAAATTTTCGTATGGCTCTGTAATAGTAATTTTATTGTTAACATCCTGTATTAGCGCGCCAATCCCCCCATACTCACCGGTTGTCATGTAACGGTAATCTTCAATATCGTTTTCGGTATAATAATTTGTGTATGGATCGAGTGAAGCAAGCATTGCCTCGATTCCGGTTTTCATAAGCTGACCGGGCTTGGTTTCATCCACGTAAGCAATGTTGAGTTCCCTGTAAAGGGTATTAAAAATATCGAGGTTTTTAGAAACCTCAAAATAATCCTGAGAAAAACTGAATGTAAAAGCAGAAGCAACGCAAATACAAAACAGGATAACATATTTTTTCATCGGTGAGTTTTAAAATCAACTTTAAATTTACAGCAAAAATAGGTTGTATAATTACCGTTTGTATTTTTTTATTAAATAATTTGAGTCTAAAGTTAGCTACACAATGAGCGAAGTGTATGCCTAAATGAGTGAATGTATGAGCAATAAAGCAGTCGAAAATTGTGCACGGTATTTGTACCCTTAAAACCATTCCTCGGTAAACCATTAACTATAAAACAATGGCAACTCAACAACAAGTCACCATCCCCATGTTCCCGCTTAATATGGTATTATTACCGGGCGAAACAAAAACACTTCATATTTATGAAGATCGTTACAAACAATTGGTAGCCGATTGTTTAATTAATGAAGCACATTTTGGAATACCTTTTCTTCAACAGAAATCGGTTGGCGATTATGGTATAGAGGTTAAAATAAATAACGTTATAAAACAGTTTGACAATGGTGAAATGGATATTTTAATTGAAGGTGTAAGGGTTTTTAAAATGATTGAATTTTCGAGTGTGCTTAGTCCAAAATTATACGGTGCAGGAATTATCACTTACGAAGAAGACTTTAAGGTGCGGACATCGGCAGCGTTACAGGAACTTACAAAAGATTACATGTGGCAATCGCAACATAACGCTTTACAGGAAGACGCTTTTGATGACGCGAATGTTTATAGCATTGCTCGCTTGCTGGAAATATCTTCAATAGAAAAATACGAATTGTTAAAAGCGGGCAGCATAGCAAAAAAAGAAATTTTGTTGAAAGCGAAAATTAAATTGTTCATCCATTTAATAAAAACAGAGCACGAGCTTCAGTCAAAATTTATATTGAACTAGATTTCCTTCATCAACGGCGCATTTGTTTAATATTGTCACGCCACTTAAGCCAAACTAAGTTTTCGGCAAATAAAAAACCCTCTTTCATTACGGAAGAGGGTTTTTTTAAATATGAACTTCAGTTACTTTTTAGCAGGCGCTGCTGTTGTCTCAGCAGCAACCGCACGTGTTGTTTGAACTGCCACAACCGATACGTTTTTAGCATTTAATAATGTAACGCCTTTCAATTCTATATCGCCAACAGAAATGCTGTCGCCAATATTTAATTTATCAATATTAATATCAATCGTGTCAGGTAATTCGTTAGCAAGGCCTCGGGCTTTTAATTTGCGTTGTTTCAACACAAGTTTTCCACCTTTTTTTACACCTTCCGATTGGCCGTTTAAAATCACCGGAATACTAATGGTAACAGGTTTTCCGTCTATTACTTCCAAAAAATCGGCATGTATTAGTTTATCGTTTATTTTGTGGTATTGTGCTTCCTGCAAAACAGTTTTGTAAACTTTGCCATCAAGATCAATTTCAACAATGTGTGCATTTGGAGTAAAAATTACAGGTTTAAATGCGCGTATATCGGCTTCAAAATGTATTTGTTCTTTTCCGCCATAAATTACACATGGCACATTTCCTTTTTCTCTAATCTCTCTGGCGTTTACTTTTCCTACGTTCGTACGTAACGAACCGCTCAATGTTACTGATTTCATATTATTTTTTTTTGTTTGTTTTTTAATGATTTAAAATGCCCGTTTCATTTTACACCATCGGTTAGTTTAGTTAATGCGGGTTTAATTACATGATAAAATTGCTGCTAATGGATTCATAATTTTGTACACTGTGAATTACCTTAGCAAATAATTCGGCAACACTTATTACTTTAATTTTAGGACTATCTTGTTTTAAAGGAATTGTATCCGTAACGATCAATTCCGTTAACTTAGAATTTTGAATATTATCGTACGCTTTACCCGATAATACTGGATGTGTACAAACTGCACGCACGCTCAAAGCGCCGCGTTCCATCATCATATCAGCGGCTTTGCATAATGTGCCGCCCGTATCAACCAAATCATCAACCAATACAATGTTACGTCCTTCTATATCGCCAATGGCGGTCATATGATCAACTACATTTGCTTTTGTGCGTTGCTTATAGCAAATTACAATTTCGGCTTTCAGGTGTTTTGCATAAGCATTGGCACGCTTGCTTCCGCCCATATCGGGCGCTGCAACGGTTAGGTTTGGTAAATTTAAAGTTTGTATATAAGGTAAAAAAATGGATGAAGCATATAAATGATCAACCGGTATATCAAAAAATCCTTGTATTTGATCGGCGTGTAAATCCATTGTCATTACGCGTGTAGCTCCCGCCACAGCCAACATATCAGCAACAAGCTTGGCGCCAATTGCAACCCTTGGTTGATCCTTCCTATCCTGCCGGGCGTATCCAAAATATGGCAGCACAGCAATAATATGTTTGGCTGAAGCACGTTTTGCAGCATCAAGCATGAGCAACACTTCCATTAAGTTATCGGTAGGCGGCATTGTTGATTGAATCACAAACACACTTTGCCCGCGGATACTTTCATCGTAAGACACCTGAATCTCACCATCACTAAAACGGTAATGCGAAATTTTACCAAGATCTTTACCGTAAGATCTTGCAATTTGTTCGGAGAGTGTTTTAGTTACACTACCTGAAAATAATTGAACTTCTGTTTCCATTTTTGTGGGGACGTAAATTTACAGTTTTTTAGGCTTCAATACACTTTTATTCGTTCCTTTTTTTGATAAGTGAAAAATGTGCTTACATTTGCAGCCTAATTTATTTTTACGCTGTAAAAGTAACGTTATAAAGGTTTCCGAAGCCGATTTAATCCGGAAAATAATTGCAAAGTAAGCAATACAAAAACTAAATGCCCAGCTGGCGGAATGGTAGACGCGCTGGTCTCAAACACCTGTGGGAAACCGTGCCGGTTCGAGTCCGGCGCTGGGTACATCAACGGAAAGCATCTCAAATATGGGATGCTTTTTTTGTTTACCATCTTTGAAACCTTTGCTATTTAAGCAAAGTAGAGCTACACTATCTTCAATTTTAGCGGTTCGACATTTATTATTTTCAAATATTAATTTTTCGGGGAATATCGAACCAATTATTTGTTGCTTTGTTTCTATATCCGCTACATTGTAGCAATACTCGATATTTGAGAGCAAACCAACACAAAAATCTATTTGCTCGGTAAGGTTCTCATCATTAGAACTGAACTTTGCCCTTTGCAGTTCCAACCTTTTTATTTGTTCCTCCATTTCGGCTTTCATTTCCCTGTATTCCAATGCCGAAAAATCACCATCTAACATTAAAGTACGGGCGTTTTTTAATCTCAATTGGTGCTTTTCAATTTCCGAGTTCAATTTTAAAATCTCGGCTTTATTAATTTTTGAATCTGCTTTTAATTCCTGCTTCAATATTTCACCAAGTAAGTTAATACCCTCTTTATTAAAACTTAAACTTTTGAATAGTGCTGATAGCATCCCATTTAATTCAGTTGCTTTTTTGCGTTCCTGACAACCTTTGTTACAATGGTAATAGAAAAATTTACCGTTCCTACCTTTAGAAGCTGAACCAGTTAAATTTTTACCGCATTTTGGACAAGTGATAAAACCCCTTAACGGTAATTCGTCCCTAAGCGTAATATATTTTGAGGGCATTTTTTTTCTGCCATTCAAAATATCTTGTACATCATAAAAAGTACTATCATCTATCAAAGGTTTGTGTACTGCATTTATCCACAAAGGCGGTTCGTCTTTATATGCAGGTATAAAAATTTGGCCTATGTAGGCTTTATTTTTAAGCATATCGTTAAATGAAGTCCGAGAAATCTTAAAACCTTCTTTGTTTAATTGCCTTCGTAAAGTTTCAATAGTACACAATCCTGTGGAAAACTCTGTAAAAGCTTTTCTTACAAAACTTTCTTTTAGTCCGCCCTCCAAAACCATAAAAGGTTTTCCCTTTTCATCTTTAAACCTTTTATAGCCTATAATAGGGGGCGTAACCCAATGCCCTTCTTTTCTAGCCCTACGCATTCCATTAAACGTATTTAACGCCCTACGGTCATTATCTACTTCGGGTGCTGCCAAATATACTGCTAACATAAATTTGCTCTCTGGAATAGCAAAATCTAAAGGCTGTTCCATTGCTTGTGGCTCGACATTTAGTTTACGTAATTCTTTAATGGTAATGTATGCTTCGGCAACGTTTCTACTAAACCTATCCCACTTAGCAAATAGAATAATATCTACGGCGTTTTTATTCTTTTTAATGAAAAACAAAATCTTTTGCCATTCGGGTCGATTTTCAAAATCCTTTGCGCTTTCATCTTCATGGCAAATTTTTACAATTTCAATATCATTTTGTTGGGAGAACTTTATTAAACGTTCTTCCTGATCGGCGGGACTATATCCGTCCTTTTGATCGTCAGTACTTACACGAATATATAAAATTGCTCGCTTTTTCATTTTTTCCTAATTATTTTTTTAATCTCAATAATTTGTTCATCTGTTTTCCTTTCTAAAAATTGAGTGGTCATTTCTGTATAATGGTATAACCAATTTCTAATTTTTGAAATTTCTTCGTCGGAATAATTATTTCCGTTTGTATTTAAAATCTTTTTGCATTGATTAACTGAAAGTCGTTCACTTTCTCTTAATGTTTTCATGGCTACAATAATTTATCCGCATTTTCTACGGTTAGTTCATACTAGCCCCACAAAGGGGCGTTATAAACGGAACGTAGCCAAACGAATTTCCGATTTACACCCTTTAAGTGCAATAAATAAAGAACGATACAAGGAACGTAGCCAAACAATTATCCTGTATTATAATCTAACTTTTATTGTGTTTTCAATTTTTGTAATTCCTCCTTCTGCTTGATTTATTACTATACTTACAAATTCCTTTTTGTCTAAAATATCTAAGATACGCCCTTTAATTATTTGACTTTTTTTAAATTCTAAAGGTTTAATTTTCTTGTCTTTAAACTTTATACTGATGCTTATATAATCACCACTATACATAACCTCGAAAAATTTATTTTCAGCATAGGAAAGCAAATTTATTTTTGGCACTACCAAATCTGCTAGATCGGAATAAAAGAAATCCTTTAAAATTGTGGATATAGAAATCGTTAAATAATTTTCATTTATTAATCTATCTTTTTCAATACTTGTATGTAAGCGATTGTTACTTTCATATAAAAATTGATATGTGCCGTTTTTAAATATGGCAATAGATAACGGCTGTTTGTTTATAATATAATCTACGATACTTAAGTGTAAGATTGTCAAATTTTTTTTACTGGATGTTTTCCCCTTAGAAGCATTTACAAATTGTATTAAAACCTGTTTTTGGTCGTCTTTCAATCCTAAATCTTCAATATATTTTTTAGCATTTTGAGTGCTAGTTAAAATACCTTTAATTTCTAATGGCAAAAATAATTCAGGTTTGAACTTTTTTATTAATTCAAACCCTACATTTAACTCTCTAAGTTGTTCAACTATTTTAATCCATATAAATTCTACAAACGTAAATTTTTTCCCCCACAGGTTTTCTGGATTTTCGTTAAGTACTTTAATCCAATGGTTCAAAGTTCTCAATTCAATACCCATTCTAATACCACCTATAAAAGAAATTTCCATTTGGTCAAATAGTTCAACAGCTTTTTCAATTGTTGTATTGGTAAAAAACCTATCCAATTCAAAAGGTATATTACCCAAAGTGCTTTTATATTTGGATAAATTGTTTTTCATCCAGTGAAGTTACTAAATTTTAACTAAATTACATATACGTAACTAATATTTATACGTTTTGTTATAATTTTAGTTTCAATATTGGCAATTATCCATATTTAATTGGTAACGAGGATATTTTTGCCTCGAGGTTACAACTAAAATACATAGCCGTGCAAGTTTAGTACACTTTGCACTTAACTTATCACTTACTTTATATCAAAAAAGTGCCTAAAGTCAAAAACTTTTATTTGAGTTAATATAAACATTCTATTACCTAAATAGGGTTCACTCAAAAAGTTTCTGTTTTTTCACGTTCTTTTTCCTTGGCAAAAAAGAACCAAAAACCCAAGGCGAAAGACCATTTTCCATTCTTTTTTCCCTCGAAAAGGCTCCGCAGTGCCGCCAAAAAAATGGCAAATCGCTCTCTTTCGCCAAAACAGCCGCACTATTACCAACGTATGATAAATGTATAGCAATTTGCTGCAAGCTTTTTAGGTTATTCTCTTAAAACCTATGCACGTAAATCGAATCTTTTCCTTTACAAATGTTGAATGGGTTAATATTTGCTACATTAAGACATTTTAGACGGATTAAGAACTCTAGGAATATGTAAACCATTACTAAAAAACATTATTTCTTTCCCTTTACTGGCGGTAGATGCACTATAATTTAAATTATACTCTATTTTTTTATACCCACCGTAAAGAGATTTGATTTCTGGAGTACTATCATAGGATACAATCCATTTATAATCATTAAGCATCGCAATTTTATCTGCAACCTTTTGATGATCTATATGTTTATAATGGTTTACATACAACTCTTTTCCTTTTACGTAGTAAGGTGGGTCAAAATAAATGAGAGATTTAGATGAAATTTCTTTTTTAATCTTATCTAAGAAAACACAAGCGTCTAAATTGAAAATCTTTATTCTGCTTTTATAATCAGCAATTCTTTCAATTCTTTCTATTAAATCTTTTTTGTTAAATCTAGCATCCATTTTCCATTCACCGTCTTGATTTATTCCACCGATTACTCCAGCTTTAATTATACCCGACCTATTAGATCTATTTAAGTAAAATGTAGAAAAACCCAGTTCTAATAATGAAACTTCTGCCTTATTTTTTTGAATCTCTTGCTGGTTTCTCCATTCCCTAATATTCAAATTAGTATCATTTATCAATCTGCACAAATCTTCCGTTTCATTTATGGCAGAATGCCAAAAAGAATATATAGAACGATCAAGATCATTAATTATCACTTTGCTTGCATACTCATTAATTAGCAAAGATAAAGCTACAGAAGCACCCCCTGCATATGGTTCAATATAATATCCGTCTTGCAAAAGATTTTTCTCAAATACTTTATGAATAAACCCAGCGATTTTTCCTTTTCCGCCAGGATAGCGTAATGGTGAATGAAAGTCCATAATTATTAAATCGTTTCAAGAATTTTTTCAGAAAAGGCCTGCATATTATCCCATGATGTTTTTAAATCCTTCTCAGATGGGAAAACATGTCGATTGTGAACATATGCATTGAATGTATTTACAGAAAGAATGCTATTTGGATTACTAGCTGCTGTGCGAATAGCCTTAAGTTGGGGTCTAGTTAAAATAGAATTTGTTTCAAGATAATCTGCTGCCTCATTAACCTTTTTATAAAGTTCGCTTTTAACGGTAACTTTAGTTAGTTTTTTTATTTCAATGAAAGCGTCCATACTTAATTCAAGAAATACGCGAAATAAAACTGCACATCCATTTTCATATTCTTTTATTGGCATGTCTTTTAATTCATGATAAATTTTGTTTATGCGTTTATCTTTTACTTTAACAATGAAATCTCTAGGAATTAAAGTCTTTCTATCCGTTGATACTGGTATTGATCTTATCTTTGGTTTTGCTAATGGAATAATTGAAGTACTAGATGGTGCAGTTAATTCCCAAGGCGAACTTACTTTCTTTTTGTCAGGGATTTGATTTTTGGCAAAGCTTTCAATATATTTTTTCCGATCTTCTTTATAATAAATGTCATTTACAGTAAATTCGGGATTTAATAAGTCTGTTACCACTTTCGTTAAACCTTTTATAACTTCGGGTTGTTCAAAATTGCTTTGTACTATCCCACCCTGTTGTGATAACCCTATAAATTCTCTAAATTCAGGATCTCCCATTAATCTACCCATATTTGTAGCTTTTACTTTTTTTAATTTAGATTTTAGATCTCGATCGAAAAGTGGAGATTTATTTAAAAAATCAATAACTTGAATAGCAATACTTGGTGCTTTGCCTTCAACTTTTGCATCAAATCTGCCCTGTTGTTGAGTATCCCATTCAACAGTTCCAACGCCTCCATTTTGACCGGTATGTTTTAGCTTTATCCATTTATAAGCATCTTCGGGGTTATCATATACAACACAGTGAATCTCCTTTATTTTTCTTTTTTTAAATTCTATAGAAAGATTTTTGATTTTATTTATAAGTCCTTTATATTTTACATCTATAAGTGATGGAGTGGTTAAAATCTTAAGTGCGGTAATTCTACGATTTCCCTCTAAAACTTCATATCGACCCTCTTCTCTACCACTAGGTGTTACGATAATAATAATTGAGGGATCCAATCCGTGCTCAGAAATATGTTTTGCTAAATGATACAGTTTATCACCGGAATCTTGGTCTTCAATCATTTTCTGAATGACGTCCCTTTGATTGCCCACTAATTCAAAGCGGGGGTTTTCCACATTTAATAATAAATTAGATAATTTAATATTCTTTTTTAGAGGATAGCTCATAGAATTATTTTAGTTAGCTAAAATACAAAAAAAATGGAGCGTTAGATTATTAACACTGGTCAATCATTTACGTAAAATTACGTATAGCAAAAAAAGCCACCCCGTCGGGTGGCTTTTAAATAGTGTATTAGTTTAAGTTTTGAGAAACCAAATATAATCTCTTACAATGCTTTGTACAAAAATAATTTCGGATTTAATTCAGCGATCAATTTAAAATTTTCTTCTCCAATATGAGCGCGGATATTTGTCAAGAACTGGCGTTCAGTGGTTTCCTGTTCCACCATGTAGAAATCAGAACCATATAAGATCTTACCTTTTAACGTATAATCTTGTAATGTAAGCTTGAGCAAATTAAATAAATCCGGATTAAACATTGTGTAGCTAATATCGCTGTAAACATTCGGGTATTTCCTGAGAATAGTAACAACTTTAGTGTACCAATTTTCCTTTCCGTCTTCGTAAGTATTTCCCAAATATTTATTCCATTCATCATACCCGCCAAAATGAGCAAGGTTGATTTTAAGTTCTGGGAATTGATCCAATACATAATAGTAATTATCAGGATCAGTATAAATATCAGTAAAGAATTTATTCTTTTGGCTTTTAACGTGTTCACCTGTTTTAGGATGGATTGACATATC
>JAYTBK010000545.1:0-5942 GCA_043737035.1 Bacteroidota bacterium
CTCTGCTGCTGCAAAAAAAGAAGTTGAACAAAGCATTGATCGCTTGGTTTATTATGCCGGTTGGTGTGATAAATACCAACAATTATTCAGTTCAGTAAATCCTGTTGCAACTTCACACTTTAATTTTTCAGTCCCCGAACCAATGGGCGTTGTGGCTATTATGGCCGATGAAAAAACCGCTTTGTTAGGGTTGATTTCTGTAATTGCGCCTTGCATAGCCGGAGGAAATACGTGTATTGTTTTAGCATCGGAAAGTAAACCAACTTGCGCGATAACGTTTGCTGAGGTTATTGGAACAAGCGACGTTCCCGGAGGCGTAATAAATATTGTTACAGGAAATAGAAAAGAATTACACGTCCATTTTTCATCACACATGGATGTGAATGCGGTTATCAATTGCAATGATGAAAAAGAATTTAATAAAACAATTGGAGAAAATGCATCCTTAAATGTAAAACGTGTTTTTAATTGGAATAAAAACTGGTTGGATGAAAATGAACAAGGCCTTTACTTTATAACTGATTTACAGGAAATTAAAACAACTTGGCATCCGATTGAAAACATTGGTGTTTCAGGGATTAAGTACTAATTGAATAGATGTTAAAAGCTTAGCCACATTGTAAATGAGAGTTAGTTATAATGATAAAAAGTTTTCAGTCCTATCGTCATCCTGAACTTGTTTCAGGATCTTACCTTTTATATATTGTCGTCATCGCGAGACACGAAGCGATCTCATGTATAGGATATCAGGTTTGCGATTGCTTTAACCGTTCACAGTAAAAAGTTTATCTATTTTATATAAAATTAAAAACAAAAAAACGCCCAAATTACTTCGGAGCGTTTTTTACAAATCATATTAAGAAGAAACGATTACATCATTCCACCCATACCGCCCATACCCGGGTTACCCATTGGCATTGCAGCTCCGCCTTCTTCTTTCTTCTCGGCTAAAACACAATCCGTAGTTAACAACATAGCTGCTACTGATGCTGCATTCTCTAATGCAATACGGCTTACTTTAGTAGGATCAATTACACCTGCTTTTAGTAAGTTTTCAAATTTTTCGGTACGTGCATTAAAACCAAAATCACCGGTACCTTCTTTAACTCTTTGTACCACAATAGAACCTTCAATTCCACAGTTTGCACAAATTTGGCGTAATGGCTCTTCAATAGCACGGCGTACAATTTGTATGCCTGTGTTTTCATCTTCATTTAATCCTTTCAATTTTTCTAAAGACGCAATTGCACGGATGTAAGCAACGCCACCGCCTGGTACAATACCTTCTTCAACGGCAGCACGTGTTGCTGCAAGTGCATCGTCAACACGGTCTTTTTTCTCTTTCATTTCAACTTCAGTAGCTGCACCAACGTAAAGTACCGCAACACCACCTGCTAACTTCGCTAAACGCTCCTGTAATTTTTCTTTATCGTAATCAGACGTTGTTGATTCAATTTGCGCTTTAATTTGATTAACGCGAGCGGTGATATCTGCTTTTTTACCTGCACCACCAACAATCGTTGTATTGTCTTTATCAATCGTTACTTTTTCTGCTTTACCTAAAAACGTTAAGTCAGCGTTCTCTAATAAAAATCCTCTGTCTTCAGCAATAAAGATACCACCTGTTAAGATCGCTAAATCTTCTAACATTGCTTTTCTTCTATCGCCAAAGCCTGGAGCTTTAACCGCGCATATTTTTAAGTTCGAACGTAAACGGTTGACAACTAAAGTTTGCAAAGCTTCCCCGTCAATGTCTTCTGCAATAATCAAAATTGGCTTACCTGTTTGTACTGCTTTTTCAAGTACAGGTAACAATTCTTTCATTAACGAAATTTTCTTTTCATAAATTAAAATTAATGGTGTTTCTAATACGGCTTCCATTTTATCAACATCAGTAATAAAATACGGAGAGATATATCCTCTGTCAAATTCCATCCCTTCAACAACTTCAACAGTTGTATCAGTACCTTTTGCTTCTTCAACGGTAATAACGCCTTCTTTTTTTACTTTAGCCATAGCTTCAGCAATTAATTTACCGATGGTGCTATCGTTGTTGGCAGATATCGTTGCAACCTGTTCGATTTTTTTATTATCGTTACCAACGTTTTGCGATTGTTTTTTTAAATCGGCAACAACAACTTCTACAGCCTTATCTATACCACGTTTCAAATCCATGGGGTTTGCACCAGCAGCAACGTTTTTTAAACCACCGGTTACAATAGCTTGTGCTAAAACAGTAGCTGTTGTAGTTCCATCACCAGCCGCATCAGCAGTTTTAGAAGCAACTTCTTTTAAAAGCTGCGCACCCATGTTTTCAACAGGGTTCGATAATTCGATTTCTTTTGCCACGGTTACACCATCTTTTGTAATTTGTGGTGAACCAAATTTTTTGTCAATAATAACGTTACGTCCTTTTGGGCCTAAAGTTACTTTTACCGCATTTGCCAATGCATCAACGCCACGTTTTAAGGCGTCGCGGGCTTCTATGTTAAATGATATGTCTTTTGCCATTTTTGTTTAATTAGATAATTAGTTAATTCGACTATTTGATAATTCTTGTATTTGTTTAATTAATTTAAAAATATTGATTTAACTTTTCATTGTCAAATTGTAACATTTTCAAATTGGCTAATTATATGATCGCGTATATATCGCTTTCACGCATAATTAATAGGTCTTTCCCGTCAACTTGTATTTCGGTACCGGCGTATTTTCCATACAATACAGTATCACCAACTTTTACAGTCATTGGTTCATCGGGTTTGCCGTTGCCAACTGCCAATACTTTACCTTTCATTGGTTTTTCTTTTGCGGTGTCAGGTATTATTAAACCGCCTGCAGTTTTTGTTTCTGCCGCCGCTGCCTCAACCAATACCCTGTCGGCTAAAGGCTTCACGTTAATGCTCGAATTTGTTTTTGCCATAATTATATTATTTTTCAGTTTAAATTTTACGTTTTCTTGTTGTCTAAAAATGTGCCAACGCCTTATTTTAGACAATATTACAGTTTAAACGCATGTACTAACTAATTTGTCAGTTTATATGTCAGTCGACGGTTTTTTAATCAACAAATTTAAATGCAAAAATTAGGTTGGGCGTGCCGGCACAAAAAAATAGGGCGCCGTCTGGCTTTTCGTTTCAAGTCCTCGCCATTCGTACATCATGGTTATGAGCTTTCCACTACAATCCGTCACGCAGGTTTAATTTCCTAAAAAATTTAATGCTGTAAATTTAAATTAATAGTATGTTAGGATAGAACGGAAATCCTTTTGACTTCGACCCAAGTTGTGCGTTAAGTCCCACATGTGGGCAAAAGATTACAGTGATAGCGTTGGCCGCAGGTAATGCCCAAAAAATATAAAAAACATTACTTACCCACTTTACTGCCATCGTAAGCCCATTTCACCCAAATGGAACCCCATGTAAAACCACCGCCAAATGCCGATATGATGATGTTGTCGCCTTTTTTAAGTTGTTTCTCGTAATCCCATAATAACAACGGTATTGTGCCGGCGGTTGTGTTGCCATAACGTTCAATATTCATCATCATTTTATTGGTACTTAAACCCATACGGTTTGCCGTTGCTTCGCAAATGCGTTTGTTGGCTTGATGTGGCACAAGCCATGCAACATCATCGGCAGTTAAATTATTTTTAGTCATAATCTCTGCGCTAACTTCAGCCATATTTACTACGGCATGTTTAAAAACAGTTTGCCCCTCTTGGTGCACGTAATGTAAGCGCTTGTCAACAGTATCATGTGTTGGCGGCATAAGCGAACCGCCGGCAGCCTGGTATAAAAAATTGCGGCCGGTACCATCGCTTTTTAAAATAAAATCCTGTATGCCATTTTCATCGGTCGAAGGTTCTAACAGAACAGCGCCTCCGCCATCACCAAAAATAACGCAGGTAGCACGGTCTTCGTAATCTAAAATTGCACTCATTTTATCAACACCTATTACCACAACTTTTTGGTATTTTCCTGTTTCAATAAATTGTGAGCCGGTGGCAAGGCCAAATATAAAACCGGAGCACGCTGCCGAAAGATCGAAGCCCCACGCATTTTTAGCACCTATTTTATCGCAAATAATGTTTGCGGTGCTTGGGAAAATTAAATCGCCTGTTATTGTTCCAACAATTAACAGGTCAATATCCATTGCGGTGATGCCACGTTTTTTAAGCAATTCTTCCACGGCAAACACCATCATATCCGATGTAGCTTTTCCGGGCTCCTTTAGCACGCGACGTTCTTTAATACCGGTGCGTGAGGTAATCCACTCATCATTTGTATCAACAAATTTAGCCAGTTCGTCATTGGTCATAACAAAATCGGGTACATAGCCGCCAACGGCAGTAATTGCTGCTTTAATCATTATTGAAATATGGTTTTAATTTTTTCGTTTAAGTTAGCTTCTGCAATGTCTTTACTCAATATCATCATATTTTTAAAAGCAAGTGCGCTCGATTTTCCGTGCGCTATCATTACGTTAGCATTAATACCCAAAATTGGGGTACCGCCATATAACTCATAATTAAACTTATTAAAATATTCGTCATCTATGTTTCGTTTTTTACTGAGCGAATAAAAAGCTTCGGCGGTTTTTAACAACACATTTCCGGTAAAACCGTCACATACGATTACATCAGCTTTATCTTCAAAAACTTCAAGGCCTTCAACGTTTCCAACAAAATTAAAGTCTTTGGTATCTTTCATTAACGCATGTGCCGCCTGAGCTACTAAATTTCCTTTTTCGGGTTCTTCACCAATATTTAGTAAACCTATTTTCGGGTTTTCAATTTTGTAAACTTCTTTGGCAAACACAGAACCTAATATGGCAAACTGATAAAGCACATCAGGCTTACAATCGGCGTTAGTGCCTACATCCAACAAAATACCAAAACCGCCATTTATTTTTGGTAGAATAGAAGTAATGCACGGACGAATGACACCCGGTACTGCTTTAACACTAAACATTGCGCCAACTAACATTGCGCCCGTGTTGCCGGCGCTGGCAAATGCTTGTATCTGATTTTCTTTTAGTAATTTATATCCTACCGCAATACTGCTATTTGGCTTTTGTGCAAGTGCTTTGGTGGGATGTTCACCCATTTCAATTACATCGGCAGCATGAACAAAATCAAATTTATCTTCCGAAATATTTTTGGTTTTAAGATAAGCCTTCGCAATTTTTTCATCTCCAATTAAAACCATCTTAACGATAGCGGGCAATTCACTTAGCGCGTCAATGGCTCCGTCAATACAGTTTTGTGGGGCAAAATCGCCACCCATAATATCTAATCCAATCTTCATAGGTTTTGCATATAGCTTTTCATCAACAAAAATATTAAACCTCCGGCTGTAACAGTTTCCAGTAATTTATACATAAAACACGCCTTCACAACAACGACCAACAATCACGGCAAAAATACAATAATTAGCTTCAAAATTTGTATGCGAGTTTCACTTTTTATTTGTAGCTGCAATTTTACGATATAATTGATATGTAAATTGTAAATTTGCCGTTATGACGATTTCGGAAATTGAAAATGAAATAATTGAAGAATTTGAGTTGTTTGGTGAAGACTGGGAAAGCAAATACGAACACCTGATTGAAATTGGCAAAGGTTTACCTAAAATTGATGTTCAATTTAAAACCGACGACAGGTTGATTAAAGGTTGCCAAAGTAAAGTTTGGTTACATACCGAAAAAATTGCCAATACTATTATTTATACTGCCGATAGCGACGCCATTATTACAAAAGGTATGGTTGCGCTAATAATTAGGGTTTTATCACATCAAAAACCGACCGATATATTAAAAGCCGACCTAAATTTTATTAATAAAATTGGATTAACCGAACACTTATCGCCCACACGTGCCAATGGTTTAGTTAGTATGATAAAGCAAATGAAGCTTGACGCCATGGCACTGAGTTGATTTTA
>JAYTBK010000546.1:0-2317 GCA_043737035.1 Bacteroidota bacterium
AGAACGAACGTAGGCGCTACAAACAGTTTGTAGTATTAAGTGTGTACAATGTTTATAACAGAAGAAATGCATACAGTATATATTTTCGGTCTAAAACAGGTGATCCTAATCAAACTGAAGCTGTGCGACTTTCTATTATTGGGTCTTTTGTACCTGCAATTACTTATAATTTTAATTTTTAAAATATATTAAAATGAAGCAGATTATTAAAACCATATTTTTTTTATTAATAATAATTACGTTTATTTCCTGCGAGGATGTTGTACAGGTTAAACTGGACGAAGGATCGAAATTGTATGTAATCGATGCATTTATAAATTCTCTGAGATCACAACAAATAGTGAAGATTACTAATAATTCAAGCTATTTTAGCAAAACCACGCCAGTGGGAATTGCAGGTGCATATGTTGTGCTAAAAGATCTTACCGATAATAAACAATATGTTTTTACTTATTCAAATAACGGAAACTACATTTTTACATTATCGGCAAATGATACGCTTGCAAAGCCAAACCATAACTACGAATTAAATGTGGTTATTGATGGAGTCGCATATTTGGCCAATACTACGCAAAAAAGATATGCATCTATAGATAGTATTGGTGTGGAACTAAATGATCAGAATTTTAACTTTGGACCTGGAGCGCCCTCAATACTTGACACAACTTATTTCTGCGTACTATATGCAAAAGATAAAGCGGACAAAGAAGCTGATTTCTACTGGTTGAAAACGTTTAGGAATGATTCGTTGTTATCGGATGGCGATGAGATTAACCTTAATATAGATGGAACGGGTGGTGAAATTACCGACCCACCTTCCGACTCCTTATATTTTACACCACCTAGTACGCTTTTAGGATTTAAAACGTTTCACCGAAACGATCGTTGTAGGGTAGAAGTACATTCGATTATGCGCAATACATATAATTTTTTTATTCAGGCTCAATCACAAATTTCTAATGGCGGTTTATTTGCTACTACCCCCGAGAATGTAAAAACGAATTTTGGTTCACCGGACGGAAAAATAAAGGCGGTAGGTTGGTTTAGTGTAGCTTCTGTTGCTACAAAAAGTATAATTATAGATTAATTATAAATCAGTTTCATCATTGCCTCATCTTTTTTATACACATCAATATAAATTTTAATGCCGGCACTATCGGCTTGCGCCGTATAATAGCGAACGTAAACCGGAAGTGGTTTTCTTAAGTTTAATTTGCGTTGTTCTTGTTTGGCAAAGTAAACCTGCAAACTATCGTGCGTGTAATGTACGCTATCATCACGTATTAAAAAATCAGCAAATTCGGTAAACTTTTCTAGGCGCATGCAACCGTGGCTCTGCGCCCTTGAACTCGTTTTAAAATATTTTTTAGAATTTGTATCGTGTAGGTAAACCCCGTATGGGTTATAAAAATTAAATTTTACCACGCCTAAACTGTTGTCTTCGCCTGTTCGTTGCCTAAAGCGAACTGGTAAATAATTTTTCGTATATTTTTTCCACGGTACTTTAGTATAATCCAGTATTTGATCGTTAGCGCCTAAAACTTCAAAGTTTTTTCGTCTTATGTAGGTTGTATCACGCTGTACAGCCGGCAAAATTTCTGTTGTTGCAATACTTACCGGTACATTCCAATAAGGGTAAATAAGCATTTGATTTATTTTACTTTTAAGTATTGGCGTTTGAGTTTCGGGTTTGCCGCAAACAATAGCTGATTGCATCACTAACGTATCTTTTTCAAAAACGGTGAGCCAAAAAGATGGAATGTTTACCAAAGCATAACGGTTTGGGAACTGCTCTTCCCAACGCCAGCGCTCCATAGCCATGCTAATTTGTTTAATGATCTTAGCGCGGTTATATGTTAATGCCTGTTTCGTGTACCGGCCCATCTTACCGTCGGGTTGTATAAACCATTTTCGCTGTAACTTATCAAATGCTTTCGCCAATTTTAAACTATCGCTGCCAACCGCAAGCGTATCGTAAATTTTTTGACGCGTTAAATTTTTCACAATTAGCCGCGCTTTATTAAGCGAATCTTTTTCCGTTACAAACGGAATGGAGTCAAAATTAAACAATGCTTTATTTTGTAAAATGTGAGCCAGTTCTTTTTTGAGCATTCGGTATTGATAAAGTTTAGGTTCAAGGGAATCTATTGCCGCAATTATTTTAGAATTCTTATAACCCGCCCATAGCAGGCTATCCCAATGTTGGTTTAATTTATTAAAATTATTTTGGAGTAAGAGACTATCCGGATAAAACCGTCCTTTACCGGCATGAGCTCCAAACAAAAAGTAAGCGTTACATAACAGTAAATCTGCTTTT
>JAYTBK010000547.1:0-2305 GCA_043737035.1 Bacteroidota bacterium
GTGAGATCGCCGGTTTGCTGGAAATTCTTTTGATTAGTTTTGAGCTCTAAAAAAGTTTGGTTTAAGGTTTCTTTAACACGGGATGTGATAAATACATTGGCCCCAAGTTTACTAAATAAAATGGCTGTTGCTTTGCCAATGCCTGACGAAGCACCTGTTACTAAAATATTTTTATTAGTTAACTGCTCCAAATCAAATTTCAATAAGTGGTAAACAAATTATTTTTTCAAAATCTATAATGGCACTTCCCCACGAGTAACCTACACCGAAACCACTTAAACATAAGGTTTTCGGTTCCGTTGCTAACTCCGTTCCAATTTGTGAAATAATTGTTAATGGTATAGAAGCAGAACTGGTATTGCCAAATAAATTTATTGAATAAGGAACTTTTAAAACATCGGTAATCTTCAGTTTTTTTCGTACCGACTCGTTAATTAAGCGGTTTGCCTGGTGAAAAATAAAATAATCGGTTTCGGAAACATTGCGTCCCGTTAACTTGTAAAGCTCGTTAATATTGGCAGGAACTTCGCGCAATGCAAAATTAAATATTTCAATCCCGTCAAGTTTTAAATGACGTTTTGCCCGTTTCACTCCGGGCTCAATCTCTACAAGATCAAACGTATCATCTTGAATACCATGCCGCGATCCACCGTGTTCGATGATGATGGAATCTTTTCCCGAACCATCGGAAGAAAGATTAAACGCCATTGGCTTAGAATTAGTTGAATATTGGAGAGCAGTGGCCGATCCCGCATCACCAAATAGTGGATACGAACTTTTATCAGTATAGGACGTTGAAATAGTGGATTTATCGCCAACTAGTAGTAATCCTTTTTTTAATTGACCCGAGCTTAAAAGATTTCCTAAAATATATAATCCGTAAACATAACCCGAACAACCTAAATTAATATCAAAGGCCAAACAAGATTTGCTAAGACCTAATCGATCTTGCAAAATAACGGCCAGCCCCGGGATAAAATAATCAGGAGATTGTGTTACAACAATAATTACGTCAACGTCGGCGGCAGTCCATTTTAAAGAAGTGATGAGTTGCCGAGCAGGTTCGTAGCACAAATCGCCAGTTGATATTTCACTTCCAGCAATCCTTCTTTGAGCAATGCCGGTTGTTTTAATAAACATTTGGCGCTCTGGTTCCGCCACATGTTCATAATCCATATTGTTATATACTTGTTTTGGAACGCAGGCAGCGATTCCCTTAATAGCAACGTTATTTACTGTAACAAAACTCATAAAGTTTTTTTGAAGCACACGGCATCGTACAGATCTTTTATGGTTTGCGAATTTTTCAAATCCTCGGCGTTTAATTGCACATCAAAATTAGCATCTACAAATGCTATGATGATAAGTGCATACATGGAACTCCAGTTTTTGATTTGCCTGTAATTAGTTTGCGGAGTTATTGTGGTTAAGTCAATATCTTCAAATTCTTGTGCTAACTGCAGGGTAAATTCTTCTAACGTTACCATAACTTTTTATAAATATACAAATTTTAAAATACTATAACGGTTGCGCCCCAACTGTTGCCTATACCAAAACCAGCCAATAAAACCTTCATGCCGGGATGCAGAATCCCTTTTTTATTTGCATCGTGTAAAGCTAGCGGAATTGATGATGAAACAGAATTGCCAAAATTTTGAATGTTAATGTATACTTTTTCGGCAGGTAGTTTCATTTTTTTTCTAATCACTTCTAAAATATAATAACTTGCTTGGTGGAATACGAACAAGTCAATATCCTGTACACTCATTTTATTTTTTTCCAGAACATCCTGTATTAAAATTGGTACTTTTTTTACTGCAAATAAAAAAATATTGGTTCCATTCATCAACATTTGTCCATTAATAAGATCCGGCGGAATCGTAAAATTAGCATCTAAACTTTTTCGAAAACCACTTTTTTCAACATATAAATCCAATGCGCCTTTACCATCAGTACCAAATACGAATTTCGTGTCACCTAAGGCTTCTTCATTTAAAGTAACTACCGATGCTGTAGCTATATCGCTAAAAATAGATCGCAATTCTAAATCTGATTTCGCGATTACTTTGGAAGGAATATCGGCGGTTAAAAGTAAAATCTTTTTTGCAATGCCGGCTTTAAGCAACCCAAAAGAAATTGCTAACCCGTAAACATAACCCGAACAGCCATAAGGAAGATCGATACACCCAATCCCTGTAGAAAGTGCTAATCGATGCTGGATGATACATGATGTGGCGGGAGCGATATAATCAAAGCCCTCACTGCAAAAAATTAAAAAATCGATATCCGATTTTTTAATTTCGTG
>JAYTBK010000548.1:0-13378 GCA_043737035.1 Bacteroidota bacterium
GTGACAAATACGAAAAAGTAAGTGCGACGTTCGTTAATAAAAATGGCGAGCTCACGTGGTATAAAACATTTTCAACCGTAAAAAAATATACGTAAGTACCGCGTTCTATTACAAACCGCCATTTGTTTATACTTTTAATGACAAAATGTATATTTCTATTATCGAAAACAAACCTTACGAAGAGTCGAAACAGGTTTTAAAAGCCATACAAAAATCAGAAATGATGTGCGTTCCAAAAAACGACAAACTTAACACAACTCTATATCTATTAATGAATATGGTGTAATGAAAAAAGAGGTCGTACATGATAGCGGGCCAATTCTAGGAAATTCTATGCCACAGGATGTTGTTTCTGAAAAAAGATATTTTATTCTTCCTTTAGATTTAAGTTACTATACCCAATTATGGAAAAATTTATTTAAAGTAACCATAATTTTATTGATTTTTTCCCGATATTTTCAAGTGTTTGCGTTTTAGCCTAACCCGTCAGTGCGTCTGTGATTCTTAACTACTTTGCGAAAGAATTTGCCATGTCACACAAATAAATTACTTTAGTATCAGTTATCTGCTATATGCTCTCCTTCATCGAAGCCCTACATACAAGTAACGTCTTATTTAGCTACTATGGCTTTATTGATAATGAGGTGCTCAACGAAATATTAAAAATTACCAAAAATAGGCTCGCTTTAAATAACGAATCCGTTGCGGTTACAAAAAGATTGTATAACGCCATTAACGAATGTGTGGAAAATATTATTAAACATAATTTTTTTCCGGGAGAGTCCCTTTTAAAATACAAATCACTTCTACTCATTTCGCAGCATGAAAATAGCTATACGGTAGATACCGTAAACGTTATAAGTATCGAACAGAAAAACGCAATTAACAGCCAATTAGAAAACCTTAAATCCAAAAGTAAGGATGAATTAAAATCCATGAGGGCCAGCATCATATCAAATAACCAGTATTCACAAGCAGCGACAGCCGGCTTGGGGTTGGTGGACATGGTTTTAAGAACTGACAGTTGCGAATACCGTTTCAAGGATCAGAACCCTTATTTTTTATTCAATATTAATTTTAAAATTAACTCAACCTTAAACGATGCAAACTCTCCTTATTAAAGGTGACGACCTCAGCCCTACAATCATTTTAAATCCAATAAAATGCATTTTTTCTATTGAAGGAGAAAGCAGACCGGAAAATCCGTTAAAATATTTTGAACCTGTATTTAGCTGGTTCAACGAATATTTTAACTACTATTTTGTTTTAAATAATCTGCATGCCGTAGAAAAAAGTATACCAATGCATTTAAAAATAAGTCTCGATTATTTTAACTCAACTTCGGCAAAGGTTTTATTTGATCTTTTTTCATTATTATATAACACCGGATTTAAAAAGTTTAAAATAAATTTTGAGGTTGACTGGCATTGTAATTCCGAGGATACTGATATGCTCGAAGCGGGGCAGGAAATGGAAACAATGTGTGGTATTAAGTTTAATTATTTTCACAATAATTAGTTCTGAAAAATTTATTTCTTTTTTCATTAATTATCTTATTCGTTTATCCGCTTTGCTTTACGGGGCAAACGTTTAAAAAAATTGGGGTGAGCGATGGCTTGCCTTCATCCATTGTTTACGACATTGAAACCGATGACAATGGCATTGTTTGGATAGCCACTTTTGGCAGTGGCTTGTGCCGGTACGATGGGGAAACATTTAAAGTAATAAACGAAGATAACGGTTTACCGTCTGACCTTGTCCGTTGCATAAGCCTTAGCAACAAAAATAAAATGTACGTCGGGTCTCAAGGTGCTTACGCGATTATTACGCCAGATAGTATTTATAATAAAAGTAAAACTTTAAACGACACTTTAAATCCAAACGTTTTATTTATATCAGTTAACCAAAATACAGTACAAACAGGTTCTAATTTTGGCTTGATCACTTTGGTTAACGATAGCGTTGTGCGAACCATAAAATCGCTGCAGTTTATAAGCGGCTATCATAAAATGCTTAATGGCAGTGAATACTTTGCTACACGGCGAGGCTTGTTTATTATTCGGCCTAACGGCGACATCATCGATTTTAATAAAACCTATCATACAGACATTAAACAAATAACCGACCTTAAAATGTGGAACGGAATTATGTTACTCTCCACTTCTAAAGGAATTTTTATGGTTGATGGAAATAATAATGTTCGGCACCTTTCCAAGAAAAATGGGCTCCAAGACGACAATATCCGCTGTATGGTTCTTGATAAAAATAAAACGTTATGGCTCGGAACCGCAACTGGATTAATTAGCACTAAAAATCTTGTTTCTTTCACCAAATACGATTCTAAAAATGGAATTGACGCGGTTGAGATACGGTGCATGGCAGTTGATAACAACAATATTTTATGGATCGGCACGTTATCGAACGGAATTTATACAACAATAAACGCTAATATTTTAAAGTACGAGCTTCCAAACCCTGTTACCGCAATCGCTGTTGGGGCACAAAAACAAGTGTATGTATTGACAAATACATCCGACCTATATAAATTGAACGTCGACTCGAACAAATTTGTAAAACAATTAACGGTAAAAACTTTATTACCCGGGGCCGGCAAGCAGCTGAGCGTTGATCCACTAAATAATTTTTACATAACGGTTAATAATAAAGATTTTATAAAAGTAGATCCTCATGGAAAAGAGCGTTTTTTAGCTAAGGCATTAAAAGAGATCGATAATTTTTCGCTGTATTCTTTCCCTTATAAAAATAAAGTTTTCCTTGCTTTTAAAAGGATTGTTGTTGTTTACGATCCACTTACAAATAAAATGGACACATTGCACCAACGTTTAAAGGATACGTATTTCCAGGATATCGATTCTGATAATATTGGTAACATTTGGATAAGCAGCGGAAAAGGCCTCATTAAATACGATGGAAAAACTGTTGAGCAAATTAATAATCTAACCCACCAAAATTTTCCGGGAAGTGTAACAAATTATTTATGCGCCGATAAATATCACAACGTGTGGGCAGCAACAGATAAAGGTTTAGTTTGTATTGAAGGTAAAAATGTATTTTCAAATTATCGGAAAAGCGGTTTTGAAAGTAATGAATTGTTTGGTCTCCAGATTATTGATACACTATTGTTTGCGAGTTGCAATAAAGGACTTATACAATTAAACATTAAACGAAATGGAAATGCTAACAATAATTTTATACTCATAAACGAAAAATTTGGATTGGCGCAACCCGATTTAACAAACAAAACAATTGTTTCTGATGATGAAAATATTTGGATTGGCGGAATAAATGCTGTTTTTAAATATAAAGCGGTAGGATACAATACGAAATTAATTTCTCGCTTGTTTATATCCGATGTGATTAAGGATTCGGTTTCACTCACATTTAAAAATAAAAAAAATTATTTACAAAATTTTGTCGACACCTCAACTACCCTCAACCTCAACTATAAAGAAAACGATTTTACCATTCATTGCGTTTCCATCAATCATCAACGTCTGCGCGACGAGTTTTTCATTCACCGCTTGCTTGGCTTAACTAATGTTTGGTCGGTACCAACCACCGATCCTAAAGCCACATACACTAACCTTAACCCAGGTTCATATGTTTTTGAGCTAATGGTTGTGGGGCATCCCAAAGAAAAGATAAAACTTAAGATAGTTATTTCGCCGCCTTTTTATAAAACAGTTTGGTTTTTGTTTATTGTTATCGCAGTGATATCGTTTTTACTTTATGCTTTTTTTCAAGCGCGCCTTCAGTCAATTAAAAACCAAAATATGGTCCTTGAATCCAAAGTTGCGAAACGGACATTGGAATTAAATAATAAAACCACGTTACTTTCGGAAACAAATTTTGAACTCAGCAAAAAAAATAAACTAATTACGGAAAGCCTCGAGTATGCTAAAAAAATACAAGAAAGTATTTTGCCATCTCAACACTATTTGAAACAACAATTTAGTGCCGTTATAACTGCCTCGTTATACTTGCCAAAAGATATTGTTAGCGGAGATTTTTTCTATGCTAATAAAAAAAATGCTATAAATTATTTTGCGGTTGTAGACTGCACTGGCCACGGAGTGCCTGGAGCGTTACTTTCGTTTTCAATAAATTCTATTCTCCATGGCATCATTGAAGGGATTGACAATATGGAAAAGCCGTCGGTGATCATTAAGGAACTGCTCAAAAAATTTGGTGAAATTTACATTAAAGGTCAGGATGTAAAAGAAAGCTTTGCCATTTCGCTTATTGCCTTTAATACAGATGCCTATAAAATATTGGTAAGTACGGTGAGCCAATCTGTATTATTTTCGACCTCTAATTCAACTGAAGAAATTAAAACAAGCTCCTCTTTTTTAATGCATGACGACGAAAAAATTACTGACGTTGAAATTGCAGTTAAACCCGGCGATCGTCTATTTTTATATTCCGATGGATATTACGATCAAAAAAGTGATGCGTCAAAAAAACGAATGTATAAAAGTACGATGATCCGCGAAATTGTTTCAACACGCAGTGCGTTGCTCGATGCGCAGATTACCCACCTGAATGATTTTTATATGAGCTTTAAAGGAATGCATGAGCAGATTGACGATGTGACTGTATTTGCTATCGAAATTAGTTAACGCAGGTTATATATATTTATAAAATAATTATATTGTAACCCACTAGGTCAAAGTTTGAAAAAGATTGCTATTTGTCTTTATGGTTCAATGAATTTCTCCAAATAAAATAATTAGCTTAAAATCAATGTGTTATCGTTTTTTTAAAAATTAAAATTGTAGTCAGAAAACTTAATCGTATTTTTACGATAAAATGGGCACAACTAAGTCAGAAGAATTTACAATTAAAGATAATAAAATAGCAAAGTATGCTAAAGCGTTGGCTCATCCTGCGCGGGTTGCGATATTGCAATTACTTATTAAAAAAAACTCGTGTATTTGTGGTGATATTGTTGATGAGCTGCCATTATCGCAAAGTACCGTATCCCAGCATTTAAAAGAGTTAAAAGAAGCCGGGTTAATAAAAGGCGATGTCGAAGGAGTAAAAATTTGTTATTGCATTGATGAGAAAGAATGGAAAACCGCCAAATCATATTTCGATTTGCTTTTTGTTGCCTATTCCAATAAAGATAAATGTTGCTAACGATATTCTCGTATTAAACTAAAAAAAATTTAAATAAATCCATCGTAATATAACGATTCGCATCTAAAAACCAAACATCATGAAGCTATCTGAAATTAAAAAACACCTCCACACAGCAGCAACCGTTAATTTTCAATTGCCTAATGGCACTTTTGTACCCGAACATTTTCACGTTACAGAAGTGGGAATTATTACAAAAAAATTTATCGATTGCGGTGGTAGAGTGCGAGCGGAAAAAGTGGCAAACTTTCAATTGTGGAACGCCAATGATACCGACCACCGTTTAAAGCCTGAAAAACTTGGTAAAATAATTTCCCTTTCGGAAGATTTATTGGGTATGGAAGATCTGGAAGTGGAAGTCGAGTATCAAACTGACACCATCGGAAAATATGGAATCGATTATGATGGCAAAAATTTTATTTTGATGGCAAAACAAACGGATTGCTTGGCAAAAGACAATTGCGGCGTTGATGACACTAAAGAAAAAATCGCGCTTACGGCGCTAAGAAAACAAGAGGCCGAAACGTGTTGTACGCCCGGTGGCAAATGCTGTTAAAAATAAACCGATGAAAAATAAAATGTTAACGTTAGTCATTGCTTGCACGATTACATCATTAGGATCGCTCGCGCAATCTCAAGTGAAACTAAATAAAAAACTAAACAAGTATGCAGTTAAGGCAATACATGAGTTTAATTTAATTTCGGTTGAACGCAAAAAAACATTATGCGAATTGGGTGATTTTATTTTAGACGATAAATTAAAAAACAATAAAGCAACCGTAACGTTTATTTGCACGAGTAATTCGAGGCGAAGCCACATTACGCAGGTATGGATGCAAACTGCTGCCATATACTTTGGTATTGGCGGCATCAACACATTTTCGGGTGGAACGGAAGCAACAGAAGTAAATAAGCGAGCGGTTGAAGCATTAAGAAGAGCGGGTTTTAAAATTACACGAACAGCTAGTGAATATAATAGTCCGTATTTATTGGCGCCCGGTAGTGGCGCTGGAAACTGGCTTTTATACTCAAAAAAGTATGATAACATTCAAAACCCAAAATCTAATTTTATTGCCGTAATGGTTTGTTCCGAAGCCGATAAATCTTGCCCCGTTGTCCCCGGAGCAAACGGGCGAATTGGTTTGCCTTATGAAGATCCGAAATATTACGACAACACGCCTTCAGAGCAAGAAAAGTACGATGAGACCTGCTCATTAATTGCCCGCGAAATATTTTTTGTAGCGGATTATGTGAAGACGAAACTTTCTTTAAAATCTGAATCGTTAAAAAATAAATAATGTACAGTAGCATTTCAAATTTTTGCGATGGGCTGAGTGGGGAATTTCAAAACATTCCGCAACAGCGTAAAGAAACATTAGAGAAAATATCGGCTTACATTATTAAAAAGCAAAGCATACATGATCCTGCAAATCTCGTTTATATCTGTACCCATAATTCACGTCGAAGTCATTTCGGACAGGTGTGGGCAAAAGTAGCGAGCGAATATTATAAAATTGATAACGTAAATACTTTTTCCGGCGGCACGGAAGCAACGGCATTCAACATAAATGCAATCGATGCACTTATACGTGTAGGATTTAAAATTAAGTCTGTTTCCAAAGAAAGCAATCCGCTTTATGATGTATTTTACGACGATCACAAAAAACCTTTGAAATGCTTTTCAAAAGTGTACGATGATGCTAAAAATCCGCAATCAGAATTTGCAGTAATTATGACATGCAACGATGCGGAAGAAAACTGTCCTTTCATCCCGGGAGTTGAACTAAGGATTAGCACCACTTACGATGATCCAAAAATGTTTGATAATACATCACAACAGGACGAAAAATATGACGAACGCTGCAAACAAATTGCCCTCGAAACACTTTACGTTTTTTCAATCATTAAATAAATTTCTATGGTAGCGAACGACTGTGCACCGGCAGCAGAAAGAAAAAAATTAAGTTTCCTCGATAGGTATTTAACCCTATGGATATTTTTAGCGATGGCAGTAGGCATTGCAATCGGTAATTTTTTTCCATCATCTTCAATCTTTATAAATTCATTTTCGAGCGGCACAATTAATTTGCCATTGGCAATTGGTTTAATATTAATGATGTATCCGCCACTGGCCAAGGTTCGTTATGAAAAAATGGGCGAAGTGTTCCGTAATACCAAAGTGCTTAGTGCTTCTCTATTTTTAAATTGGATAGTTGGTCCGGTTTTAATGTTTTTACTCGCTATTTTATTTTTACACAATTATCCTGAGTACATGGTTGGCCTTATTTTAATTGGCTTAGCCCGATGTATTGCCATGGTAGTTGTATGGAACGAGTTAGCAGAAGGTGACAGGGAATATGCAGCGGGGCTAATTGCGTTGAATAGTATTTTTCAGGTATTATTATATAGTGTGTACGCTTATTTTTTCATTACCATATTACCCCCTTTACTTGGTATAAAGGGGCTGGAAATAAATATAACAATTGGCGCGATTGCTAAAAGTGTAGGAATTTATTTAGGGTTGCCGTTTGCTGCTGGATTTATTTCGCGTTTGGCCTTCGTAAAATGGAAAGGAAGAAATTGGTACGAAACTAAGTTCATTCCACTAATCTCTCCATTAACGCTTATTGCATTATTGTTCACTATTGTAATCATGTTTAGTTTAAAAGGAGAATTAATTGTGCAAATACCATTTGATGTATTGCGAATTGCAGTTCCATTAGTTGTCTATTTTGTACTGATGTTTTTTATCAGTTTTTTAATTGGCAAAAAAATGGGAGCAGATTATTCTAAAAGTACATCAATAGCTTTTACAGCAGCAGGAAATAATTTTGAGCTGGCTATTGCTGTGGCCATTGGTGTTTTTGGTATTAATAGCGGACAAGCTTTTGTTGGGGTAATTGGTCCGCTGGTTGAAGTTCCTGCTTTAATTTTACTGGTAAACGCCGCTTTTTGGATAAGAAATAAATTTTATAAAACAGAAATTTTAAACTAATGGAAACAAAAAAATCGTTATGGACATCTCTTACCGGTGGCATTACATCAGCAGCTCCAATTTTATTATCATGTTGTAAAAGTGGTGCGTGTGTTGGTGTGTGCGCAAGTCCTATTGCATCGTTTTTTGGTGTATCGTCGGCAACACTTGCAAATTCACCTTTAATTAGTGTGTTAGAACCCTTGTTGATTGCCATCAGTGCAGTAGATTTACAATATCTTATTATTCATTGTACGTATTACTAAAGATGAATTGCAATACCGCTAATAGTTGCGACTGCGAAGCAAAAACAAAAGAAAAACGCAAACTAAAAATAAATAAATTAGTTTTTTGGATTGGGTTAATTTTAAGCATCGGTTTTCTTAGCTATTTCGAAATTTCAAAATACAGGGCCGCCACAGAAGAAAAAACAGAATGTGCAACCTCAGAGTGCGCGCCGGGCGAATGCACTGAGGAAGTAATGAAAGAAGACTTTACTACGTAGTGCGATTCGAGTTCTTCATGCCATACAAAGTAGTTATGAGTAAGGCTTCGGGGCATTCCGTAACACGAGATAAATTTTGATTCAGACTTTTTTATTACATTTGATAGAATGAAATTCGTTGCAACAATATTATTTTTAATCATAACTTTTCTTACGGTTGCTCCGATTGTTAGTCTCATCCCGGCAAATACTGAATGCTCGAACAATTGCTCTTCGGCAGACAACAACGAAAATACTTGTGACGAACAAAACGGACGAGACTGTTGCCCAAATGGAATATGTAATCCTTTTGAAGTTTGCACTTGTTGCGTAACTCTTCCGACAGAAAATAATAAAATTAAAATTGCGGTTTATCAAACAGCATTATTAAATAAACAGACAGCAGAAAATTCTGCTTTGACGGACTTCACCGCAGACTGTTGGCATCCTCCAAAAACTGTTTAATAAATCAACAGAGAATTAATTAAAACAGTTTAAATATTAAATTTTATAAAAATGAAAAAGAAAATGTTAATTGCTTGCTCCGCTCTATTAGTTGCAAGCTCAGTTGCTTTAGGAATAAATGCGACAAATAAATCTGAAAATCCATGCCCAAATACTGACGACTGTGTTTGTTGTCCTTTTACTCCTGACTGCCAACCTGGCGATTCACCGTGTACTTGTCCCGTTGGCTGTGAGCAATAATATCAGTTGACACGTTAACTGTAGAAAGCCTCTCGTTTCGACGAGGGGCTTTTTTATTTATTGTGTGCGGCGGTTTAACTACTGACAGCAATTTTATCAAGATGCCTAACGCTTCTCTACCAAATATTTCCAATATCGTTTTGGAACATGTTGCAAATGCAATTTCATGTTTTTGCGCATCGGAATATTTACACTTTTAAAATAATTTTTCCAAAGGTCTTGATAAAGTTTTTCGTCAGGGTCAAACACTATTCCTGTCGGAAAGAGGTCTTCTGTGCTATAGATTTTAAAATCAATAATGGCTTCGTTTACCTGCTCTGAATGCTGATCGTAATGAACGCCATATTTACGTTTAGTATCATAGATAATCCAACTCTGATCAGCATACCGGCGTTTAAAGTGCGGAACAATTAGTGGCAAGACATTATAATCCGGATTGATTGGCGCATAAAAAAACTTATCTCCAATATTTTCGAAGCGTACAAAAGCTTCGAAGCGATGTTTTTCACGGCCAACTTTTCGGGCGGTTTGAGATATGTCTAAAACGGCAACGTTTCCAAAATTATCTTCGATATTAATTTTACTGGAAAACGCATAATGCACAAATTGCAATATAGTGTCTTCAATGCCCTTCAGTTCCGACAAAAAACATCGGTAAATATTCATAAAACAATCGGACGAAACTTTTTTGCGAAGTCCTTTTAAAACGCGTTCGGCTTTTACAGGATCTGAAATTACTTCAAGGTTTTCGGTAAACACAAGTGCTTCTAATTTATGTTTGGTCACAATAGTAGCATCGATGCATTTGCGTTCGTAAACTTCGAAAATGGCGGTAAATAACCCAAAATAACTGCCATCGTAAATAAATTGTGTCATTTGGTTTAATTTAAAATACAAATAATTTCCACGGTACTTAATTTGAGGTGAGATGTTGAAACAAGTTCAACATGAACAACTGCGGCGCTAATTATTAATTAAAATTTAAGTTAAAACAAAGTTAACTGCGGCGAATACGTTGGTGTGTATTTACTTTTTCCTAAAGCCAATATCTGGTGTCTAATATTACCGGCGGTGTTTTCGCCAAATAATACATCTCTAGCCGAGCAAATAACAAAATGTTTTACCCGGTTCATTGATACACCAATTTTTTTTAATTGCCACCAATCGAGCTTACCAAATTTACGTGCTGCGATAATTTTTAAAGCCGAGCCAACTCCAATTCCGGGAACACGAATTATTTTGGCATAGTCAGCTGTGTTTATATTTACGGGGAACTCCTGTAGGTTTCGTAATGCCCAACTAAGTTTTGGATCTACATCTACATCTAAATTGGGGTTACTATCGTTTACAATTTCATTTACCGTAAAACCATAAAATCGCATTAGCCAATCAGTTTGATATAGTCTATGTTCTCTAATTAGCGGAGGCGGTGTTCCTATGCCGGGCAATCGTTCATCGCCACCAATAGGAATATAGCCTGAATAATACACCCGTTTCATATTAAAGTTTTTATAAAGTGAATTAGCCTGAAACATAATGTCCTTATCAGTTTCGGACGTAGCTCCAATTACCATTTGTGTGCTTTGACCGGCAGGTGCAAATAACGGCGTACTTTTAATTAGTTTTTTTTCGGCTTTATACTGAACGATCGATTCACTCAAATAACTCATTGGCGTTAAAATTTCCTTGTAATTTTTATCTGGAGCCAATAATTTTAGCGAAGATTCCGTAGGCATTTCAATATTTACACTCAGTCTGTCGGCATAAAGGCCGGCTTCTTTCATCAATTCTTCACTCGCACCAGGTATGGTTTTTAAATGAATATACCCATTGAACTTTTGTTCTAATCGCAATTTTTTTGCTATGGTTACAAGACGTTCCATTGTAAAATCGGCATTCTTAAAAATCCCCGAGCTTAAAAATAAACCTTCAATATAATTACGGCGGTAAAAATTAATGGTGAGTTCTACTATTTCTTCTACTGTAAAAGCAGCGCGTTTTACATCATTGCTTTTGCGCGACACACAATATGCGCAATCGAAAATGCAATAATTGGTCAATAAAATTTTTAGTAAAGAAACGCATCTTCCATCTTCGGTATAACTGTGGCAAATTCCCATTCCGGTTGCATCGCCAATTCCTTTGTTAAGATTTTTTCTTTTGCTTCCGCTTGAAGAGCAGGAAACATCGTATTTAGCGGCATCGGCAAGGATTGAAAGTTTCTCGTGAATGCGTGCGTCGGAAGTTTTCATGGTACAAAATTGTGTGATAAATTTACTTGTTTTTCGGGCATGTATATGCTATGATTTGTAGCATTTTTTTCAAATTTTTAAAATTGAACTTTACTCAAATGGCCTAAGAATTATTTAGTCTGCAACAATCTAAAGGATTTGTCAGCATCATATTGATTGGCTTGTTTTTCAATATTAAAATGCCTGTCTTTACGCGGATCATTGCCAACACCTGCTACATAAGCCAAATTACCCCAATTACTGCAAACATCATAGTCAATACGCTGTTCTTCAAAGTATGCGGAAACGTAACGCCAGTCTACTTTTAAATCGTTGCATAAATAATTGGTTAAATTTTGCCTGCCTTTACTTTATTACTCATAAAAGCTGTTTTTTTATTTCAATCATATTCGCATCAATAAAAGCTACGCGTGTGTTGCCATCTTTCCAAGCACACTGATGCTGCGTTGTAAATTACGAGATAACGAGTAAATTGTTTTTTTGAAAATAAAGGAATTGAAATTTTAATGCTGTTAGCCGCAGTTGGCGACACTTCATTCAAGGCTATTTGTTACGTAAGTATCTAAATTTCTTTTGGCCGTCTTGTACTCCAATTTTTATAATGTCCCTTAACGGAATTGAAATCTTAATATTTAAAAACCGTGATTGAACATCATATCGAATACTATCTATTAAAATGATTCTGTCAAAATATAAAACTATTGTTTTGTGAATGACAAGTGTGATTCTGGTTTCGATTGAAGGACTATTTATTAATATAATTTCCGGTTTTGTCGTAACATGATATTTTGTCTAGAGGACTGGCTTTATAAGTAACTATGTCGCCCATTGGCTCTTTAAGAACTACTAATTTTAATTTACTTGAGTCAACCTCCGCAAGCTGTTTAACAAAACAGCCTTTACGGATAATATACGATGTGCATGAGATCCAAATGATTGTCAATATAATTGAAGATAAAATATATAAAAAGAGTTTTGTCATGCTTTTTCAATTGTTTTGTGCATTTCAGAGTGTATGTTGCCAGTCTCCCTTTTTTATTATAAAAAATCTTTACGCCTAAACATTTTTTTCTAATTATAAACCGGTTTATTAAAATTAAATGGTTTATTATACTTTTTATAAACCAGCCACGACCAGCGAATTAATACATATTGTAACGGTAAGCGAATCAATGCTATCCACAACTTAAATCCTCCGTTGGTGTAAGTATCAATTATCATTTGCACATGCACAATTGTAAATACCACGAGCATTCCAATAATAAGTAACGAAGCAATTTTACGCGTTTTTAATGGCAGCATTGCAAAGCCTAATAGTATTTCAAACACACCGCTTACGTAAATAAGCTCAAGGGGATATGGCAAATACCGGGGCATAATTTTTAAATAAAAATGCGGGTTAATAAAATGGTTTATTCCGGCTGCTACATAAACAAAAGTCATAATTAATAACCAAATATTTTTTTTGCTCATTTTATCCGATTAAAAATTATTATGAAATTGTGATTTTGACTATTGCGCTTTTGACTCTACGATTTCACCGTTAAGGGTTGTAAAATATATAGGCTCCGTTGTGCGGCGTAATGCAAGGTAAGCAGCGTATGTTGCCGAAAAGTTTTTGCGTTCGGTAATTACCTCATTGTAGTTTCCGTTTAACCCAATTAATAGTTCACTTGCTTCTCTCACTGCATGTTGTCCGCTTGTTGCGCCAGTAATGTAATCAGCCAATTGGTGTTTAACTACATACTCATTAAATAAAGGGTTGGCTTTACGTGGAATAAAAATACGAAGTCCACAAATTTC
>JAYTBK010000549.1:0-2298 GCA_043737035.1 Bacteroidota bacterium
CGATAAAACTTCGCCCAACACATCAAGCGCTGCTTCATCTTTATCCATCGATGGAACTGTTGCATAAGTAGCCTTATACATAGGGAAACGAACATTGTCCTCGTAAGATATGTAACGGTTTTCGGCAAGTAAAGCAGGTTGTTTACGCATATTTTTTACTTCGGGACCACGCGGTATTGCACCAAAATATTTTTCCGCCATTTTTACGACTTCATCCGTATTAACATCGCCTGCTACAGTAAGTACTGCGTTATTTGGGCCATACCAACGCATGTAAAACCGTTTAAGATCGTTCACATCAACCCTGTTCAAATCCTCAATATATCCAATAGTTGTCCAGGAGTAAGGATGTCCTTTAGGAAATAATGCTTCGCCCGTTTTTTCGCTTACCAAGCCGTATGGACGATTATCATAATTTTGTCCTCGTTCATTTTTTACAGTTGCGCGTTGCACTTCAAACTTCTTTTGTGTAACAGAATCTAACAAAAATCCCATTCTATCGGCTTCAAGCCACAACATTTTTTCAAGTTGATTAGATGGTACAGTTTCAAAATAATTTGTTCGGTCGGAGTTCGTTGATCCGTTTAACGTACCGCCGGCTTCTGTAATAATTTTAAAGTGCTGTTCGTCTGCCACATTTTTTGATCCCTGGAACATCATGTGTTCAAAAAAATGTGCGAAACCTGATCGACCTTGTTGTTCGCGGTTGGAACCCACATGGTAAGTTACGTCAACGTAGGCTATAGGATCGGAGTGATCTTCATTTACCACAATGGTTAAACCATTTGCCAATACATATTTTTTGTACGGAATATTTATTTCATTTGCCGCTTTGCCAACTGTTTCAATAAGTTTTGTTACACTAAGTGTATTTTTAGCAACGATTTTAGTATTGCTGGTTTTTTTTACCTGTGCAATCATTATTGTTGCAGTAAACAATAATGTGGAAAATAGCAATTTAGAATCCATGTTGATTTAATTATAAATGGTTTGTTAATCCTGTAAAAATCCGGTGCGCGTAAAATAATCGATCAGGGCATCGGTCATTAATTTGTTTTGGTGTTTAGCGTCTAGGTGCGGCAAACTTTCTTTTAATTCCCAGTGTGGCCAGTCGTCATCATCGCGGCCTTTATATTCGTAAAAACCATAAGGTTGTAAAACGGTACAAACACCTATATGAATTACTTCAAGTTTTTCGTCTTTTTTATATTTTTTGTAAGGTTTATCAAGTTCCTGTAATCCAATCATAAATAAAATTGCATCGTGATCCATTTCGCTTTCAAACCGCGCTTTTAATTTATCCTGTAATTTTTGCCATTCACTTACCATAATTATCTTCTTCAACTTCTTCCTCGTCGTAATCGTCTACTTCAGGTTTTGCGCCTTTTGGAGGCGGAATAAAATATTGCAAATTTTCTTCTATATAAGTCAATATTTCTTCTTTCCCTTTTTTTAATTCGGCGCTTGTTTGAAACAACACCGGTAATTCGCCCCAGTAATCCATGAGCCGTTTTTTGTATTTGACAAAATTACTTGCCCATTGGTTTTTGCCAAGTTTATCTATTTTGGTAAAAGCAAGGCAAAAAGGAATTTCATGTTGGGTACACCAATCCATAAATTCGCCGTCGATTGGTTGTAACTCAATTCGGCTATCAATTAATATAATTACGCATATTAAATTTTTACGTTTGGTAATGTAGTTGCTGATGAGCTTTTCAAATTTATCTAAATTTGTTTTACTGGTTTTTGCGTAGCCGTAACCTGGCAAATCAACCAGATACCATTTGTCATTAATAGTGAAATGATTAATTAATTGGGTTTTGCCGGGCTTTGACGAAGTTTTTGCTAATGATTTTTGATTACACAGCATATTTATTAAAGATGATTTCCCAACGTTGCTTCTGCCTATAAAAGCAAATTCGGGTTTATCGGGAGTGGGGCAACCTTTGTTATCCGAACTACTCTTTAAAAACCGGGCCGATGTTATAATCATTTAATTCTTATGTGTTTTTTACAATTCTCAATTCTCCTTTTTATTCTCCTCTATCTCTTATTTCTTTATGATACGTTTCAATGTGCCTATCTGATTTACTTTTATAAATATCAGCTATTGTAACTAAAATTCCTGTTTCTTCCACGCCGCCAAACGTTGGATTTACAGCTGTGCCGAAAGAAAGCATGGTAAGCGATAAATTACTGTAAGCATTAACCATTGGTGGAATGTTTTCACCAAGGGCACGAACATGTTTGTTTAAAACAGCATGTCCTTCTTTGTACGATTTTCCGGTAAGCTCGTTT
>JAYTBK010000550.1:0-5885 GCA_043737035.1 Bacteroidota bacterium
TGCATATTTCCTAACCTCAATTTTACTAAGCCTATTGCCGGTTTGGAGATGGTTCCTGAAACGACGCTCGTTAAAACTCCTGTTAATACAGTGCTTTCAAACTCGTTTGGCTTTGGCGGTAACTGTTCGTCGCTCATATTTAAAAAAGTTTCCACGGTTTGATCAAAGCTTACATAAACGGTACAGGGTGTATCTCGGCACAGGAAACAATAAACGACAATTGGTTTTTTGAAACTATTGTTGAACCAAACGGCGATCATTTTAACGCCATTGAGCCGTCTTATAAAGAATTTATTGCGCCTAATTTACTGCGACGAATGGGACGTGCAATTAAAATGGGTGTTGCTACCGCAAACCTTGCCATAAACCAGGCGGGTATAAAAAATGTGGATGCGATAATTACCGGTACAGGCTTGGGATGTTTTGAGGATAGTGAACGATTTTTATTGGCTATGCTAAATAATGATGAACAGTTTTTAACGCCTACTTCTTTTATTCAATCAACACATAACACAGTGGGATCTCAGATCGCGCTCATTATGAAATGCCATAAATACAACTATACTTATGTGCACCGTGGTTTTTCGTTTGAGAGTACTTTACAAGATGCCCTTATGTTATTCGCCGAAGGTAAAGAAACCGCTTTGGTTGGCGGCATTGAAGAGCATACCCCAAACTTTGTTGTATTAAATCGCAGAGCAAATAAATTTAAAAATTTTGATTCTGCAATGCCTTTTTGGAAGTCAACAACCAAAGGTGTGCAAATGAGTGAAGGCGCGGCTTTTTTCGCTTTAAGCAAACATAAAACGGAAAAAAGTTTGTCTTGTATTGCAGGCATACAAACTTTATACAAACCAAAAACATCTGTACTGATCTTACAAAAACTACGAACATTTTTAAGCTTACACGAATTAACGCTTTCAAATATAGATGTATGTTTAATGGGATTTACATCCGACGTTGAATTTGATAAATGTTTAACCGAGTTAATGCCAGACATTAAATCTGAATCTATCGCGGCGCATTTTAAACACCTTTCGGGAGAATACCATACATCATCAGCCTTTGCTTTGTGGACAGCAAGCAAATTAATTGAAAAACAAAACTTACCTGAAGTGTTGGCGATTTCAAATAAAAAACCCCAATCAATAAATTACGTTTTAATTATTAATCAATATTTGGGCGTAAATTACTCGTTTACGTTGGTGAGCAAATGTTAGGTATCAAAAACTAAATTCATTTATTTAAATTATGTTCCCTTAAAAAACTACGATAAGTGGTAACAATGATGCGAAAAATTCCTGGTTTTAAATTTTGGCCTGTAACAATCTTTTTTAGTTTAGGCGCAGCAATATTAATTTATTTAGGTTGGCTTGGTTCAATAAATTATTGGGTTCTGATTTTCTGGCTATTGATATTTTTAATTATACAATTTTTCGGATCGTATTTTATTGGATTAGATTTTCATCTGAATTCCCTCAATAATTTGAAAGGTAATGCGCGAACCGTTATATTAACTTTTGATGACGGACCGCATCCGAAAAACACCCCAAGGGTTTTAGATGTTTTGAGACAGTATAATGTAAAAGCCCTGTTTTTTATTATAGGAAAAAATATTCGCGGAAACGAAGATCTTGTAAAGCAAATCATTTCAGAAGGCCATCGAATCGGCAACCACAGTTTTTCGCACCATGGTTTTATTGATCTTTGGCCAGTAAAAAAAGTAACTAACGATTTTGCAAAATGCCAAATGCTTATAGATGGATTTCAATCTACGCAAAAAATTGCGCGTCCGCCTTATGGCGTTACAACTCCTAATCTGGCAAAAGCGTTTAAAAAATTAGGTTTAATCTCTATTGGGTGGAGTATTAGAAGCTATGATACTAATATAACCAACATTCAAAAAATACAAAAGCGAATAATGTCGAAGCTAAAACCGGGTGCAATTATTTTGTTGCACGATCGCTTGGCTTACATGCCTGAACTATTAAATAGTATAATTCCCGAAATTGAAAAACAAGGCTATACAATTGCGAATCCTGTTAATACGGATTTTGTTTCCGGATGATCTTGCCAAATAATCTCGGAAAAAATCGTTTTAGTTTTACCGCAATTACTTCTTGGCCTCCAATCAATAATTCCTCTTTATTGTTGCACATACCGCTAATAATTCTGCGCGCGCACTCCTCCGCGCTCATAGCGTCTTCGTGGCTTTCATCCATTTTATTATGCTTTGTTCCTTCTTCGCCTTGCGCGTTAATCGAAACTTGTGTTTTTACTTTTCCCGGTGAAACAATTAGCACGCTAACGCCTTTGTTTTCAACTTCAAGCCGTAAACTGTCAAAATATCCGTTTAAAGCGTGCTTTGCGGCAGAATAGGTAGAGCGCAAATAGAACCCAAATTTCCCCGCAATACTACTGGTCACAACAATTTTTCCTGTTTTATTTTTAAGCATATGAGGCAAAACAGCCTTGCTTAAATTTACTGCTGAAAAATAATTTATCTCAAATAGGCGGCGCTCAATTTCCGATGAGGTGGAAATGGCTTCACTCCGCTGACTTTGCCCCCCATTATTGATTAGTACATCAATAGCTCCAAATTTAGTAATGATCGTTGTTGCGTATTCCGCCGCGGCGTTTGTGTTCGACAGGTCGAACGGAATTATTAGAATATTTTCGGGAGGCAAACCGCAATTTTTTGCAACGCGGTTCAATTCATTTTCACGCCGAGCCGACAGTACTAATTTAGCATTTCGTTTTGCGCACTCATATGCCAACGCTTCGCCGATGCCTGATGATGCGCCGGTTATCCAAATTACTTTATCTTTTAAACTTTGCATCGTCCGCCATTAATTTAATAACACTATTTACTTTTATTTCTTTTATGCAATGGCAGCTTTGTGTTTTTCTGCAATCACTACAAGTTTTATCAATCACTAAAAATTTTGCATTCAACCCAATGGGCTTCCAACGGCCGGGATGTATTGGCCTCATTGGAGCAAACAAACCGATGGCTTTTTTTTCTAATGCAGCAGCAATGTGCAAAGGCCCCGTACTTGAGGCAATAAGTACATCACATTTATTTATAAAAGCTATAAATTGCTGTAGCGTTAACCTTCCTGTCAGGTCAATTGCATCGGGGTGTTGCTTTATAAACAGGCGAATCATTTCTCCTTCGCTATTGGTACCGGTTATAAAAATATTGAATTTGCTTTTATCGAGTGCCAAAATTAATTCAGAAAAATTTTCGGTTCCCCACTCGCGTGCGCTGCCTTTTGATTTTGGATGCAGTATAACATTGATTTTGTTTTTCAATATAAGCGATGAAAATTGTTCTTCTAAAATCGGGATCTGAGTGAAGCCATACCCAGCATTTATTTCATCAATACTAAATTTTTTTTTTATTCCGAGTGGCTCAAGTAATTTAGTATTAAGTTGCGCTTCATGCAAATTTGAATTTTTGCGCGAGAGCTTAATTTTGATATTGCACGTAAACCAATGGTAGATCCTATTCGCTGTGCCAATGCGGCTTTTTATTTTTGCATGCTTTGCTAAAATTGCTATTTCCCTAACAGGAAATACATGCAGTATGTGAGTGGCGTTTAAATCGGCAAATGTTTTTATTTGCTCATTTTTTGGTAAGTTTTCAATATAATCATAGCTTATTATTTCATCTACATATTTGGATAATGCAATTACGTCTTTTGTGTAATTTCTTCCTAAAAATAGTATTCGGCAATCGGGTATGGCTTGTTTAATGATTCCGGCCAGCGGCAAAGTTAGAACTACGTCGCCAATGCTATCGGTGCGGCTTATTATAATGGTTAACCTATTTTGCAAGCGACTGTTGTTTATAAAGGTTTCTTATTTTCTTGTATTTAAGGTAAGCCGCGTATGCTGATATTTTTGAAATCTGATATCCCGCCCGCCCATCTAAAAATCCGAGATGCAACAAATAGTGATCAATAAATTTTGCTACGGGATTTACAATTAATTTAAATATCGGCGCTTTTTTACCGGCCTCCACATATGCTCTCGACGCAATATTTGTAAAATATTCTACTTGTTTGTAATGATCCTGCATTGTGTAATAACTGTAGTGTAAAATGTCGCCTTGTAAGCGCTTCGTATTGTTATCTCCCTGATTTAATACATATTGGTCGTGCGGGTTTATTCCTGTCCATTTTCCTTTTGTGCTGTTCCATAAACGTAACTTCGTATCGGGGTACCAGTTGCAATGCCTTACCCAATGCCCGCAATAGTTGGTAAGCCGGTTCATATAGTATCCGTCGTGCGTCCAGTTTTGTTTTACATTTTTTATAGATTCAATTAATACGTCATTCAACGCTTCATCTGCATCTAAAGATAAAATATAGTTGTGCGTTGCATAAGTAATTGCTCTGTTTTTTTGTTGAATATGACCATCAAAGACATGCTGAAAAAATTTCACTCCGTACGTATCACATATTCGTTTTGTTCCGTCGGTACTAAACGAATCCAATACAACAATTTCATCGGCAATGCTTTTTACCGATTCCAGGCAGCGTGTAAGATTTTTCTCTTCGTTGTATGTTATTATTACTACGGATATTTGCTGCACATGTAAATTTAATATTTAGTTCGCTTTGTTAAGTAACAAATATTAAATTTGTTTTAGTGAACATAACTCTCAACAAATCCACACCCTGGCCAACTGGTTTTTTAGTTATAGCATTGCTTTGTTTGAGCTGCCTCACCTATTTTAAATTATTTTATTCGGGGTTTATAAGTTGGGACGATGGCGATGTACTATTGAATAATAGGGATGTTCATCACTTTAATTTGAAAGCATTTTTTACAAAGTATTATGTAGGTAATTATGCTCCCTTAACGATGATTGGTTTTGCAACAGACTGGATCTTGTTCCATGGAAATGCTTCCGGCCATCATTTTATCAACATCGTTTTACACGTAATGAACAGTGTTTTGGTTTATCATCTTTCTACGTTAATTTTAAAAAACAAATACTCAGCATTATTTTGCGCGGTAGTTTTCTGTTTTCATCCATTACAGGTGGAAACTGTTGCATGGGTTGCAGCAAAGAATAACATCTTGTATACGCAATTTTTTTTGGGAGCGCTTATTTGTTACTGCAAATATCTTTTAAGTAAAAAGAAAAAATTTTATTACGCAACGCTATGTTTGTTCTGTTTGTCTATTTTGTCAAAACCATCTGCAATTTGTTTTCCATTGTGTTTATTTTTGTTCGATTATTTTCTTCAGAAAAATTTCCTAATAAAGAAAAACCTTTTCAATAAAATTCCGTTTTTTGTCGTGGCCCTGTTTATGGGCTTGGCAACAATTTATACTCGCACCGAAGATAAATTTATTACCGGCAAGCATGCTTATGTTTTTTATGAGCGCATAGGAAATGCCGGATATGCTTTAATGCAATATGTTTGCAATTTTTTTGTTCCCGTAAATCTTTCGGTTATTTATCCTTTTCCGCAAAATAGGATTTTAAGTTTTTGCTTGGGTTTGTTGGTGATCGTCGTATTAATCTATTGCTGTTTTAAATTTTATAAAACTCAACGTAAGCTTCTTTTGTTTGGTTTGCTGTTCTTCATAGCCAATTTATTATTGGTGTTACAGCTTGTCCCTTTCGGCGAAGTGTTAACTGCCGATAGATATATGTATTTGCCAATTTTAGGTTTATGCTGGATGTTTATTTCACTGATAAAGTGGAATGATAAAACCATACTATATTTAACTTTAGGTTTAGTATTAGTATTTGGAAGTTTGAGTAATGTGAGATCGGGCGTTTGGAAAAACAGTGTTACTTTATATAGCGACATTCTCAAAAAATACCCAAACTCATTTGTTGCACTTAATAGTTTAGGGGCAGA